>NZ_FNSM01000001.1:8390000-8586973 GCF_900105415.1 Streptomyces sp. TLI_105
TGCTCGGGGGCAGGATCGCGGGGGGACTCCCCGACGGAAGGGTCGACCTGGGCGAGATCCTCGCCGTGGTGGACCGGCTGCCCACGACGAGCGAGGTCGTCGCCGAGACCGCCGAGACCGCCGAGACCGTCTTCGACGCCGTCGACGAGAACGGCGACGGCCGTATCTCCCCCGCCGAGCACCGGCGGCTGGTCGACACGTGGCACGGCGAGAGCGTCGACCTCGGCGACGTCTTCGACCGCCTCGACCGGGACGGGGACGGTTACCTCAGTCGTACCGAGTTCACCGAACTGTGGATCCAGTTCTGGATCAGCGACGACCCGTCCGAACCCGGCAACCAGCTGTGCGGCCCCGTACCGCCCTACCTCTGACAAGCATCCGGGCCCGGGCGGGAGCCGGCTCTCAGAGGCCCTCCAGAAGCCCTCGGACCTCGCCGGTGCTCGTAGGCCCCGTGCCCTGCGCCACCGCCTGCCCGCCCTTCAGCAGGACGTAGGACGAGGCTCCGGTGATCCCGTATCGCTCGGTCGCGGCCGGACAGCGCGTGATGTCGATGCGGACGGCCGTCAGGCGGCCCGCGTACTCGTCGGCGAGGGCACCGACGACGAGGTCCATCGTCCGGCTGGGCTCGATCGCCTTGGGCCATGTCCCGATGAAGTACGCGAGGACCGGGACTTCGCTCATCCTGAGGATGAAATCGACCTCCGCGTCCTCACGGGGGCGGTGAACCCGGTTCGCCATGGAAGCTCCTGATCTCGCTCTTCGTCTTTCCCCACCCATCATCTCCCGCGCGGAGCGGGCCGTGCGGCCCCGCACGAGTCAGGTCCGCGAAGCGATTCGTCGTGGACAACGCCGACGAGGTGTCACAGCGCGTCCACGAGTGCGGCGGCACCGTCGACCTGCTGGTCGACGGCGAACCGGTGGCGGGCATCCGCTGCGGCATGGCACCGGGGTGGCCGCACTGGCAGGTGCACTTCGCCGTCACCGACGCCGACCTGACCGTACGCCAGGCCGTCGGGCAGGTCCTTGACGGCTGGAGGAGACCCCGTACGGCCCGGCTCGCCGATCCGCGGGGCGGGCGGTTCTCCGTCATCGAGGTGGGCTGATGCAGGCGCGGCCGCTCACAGCCTTGACACGATCGCGCGGGCCAGCGTTTCGAGGTGGTCGCGGATCTGACTGGAGTGCTGGTCGGGGATTCCCGGGGCAAGGGGATCAAAGGCGTAGTTGACGGCGAAGTTGACCGAGCCCTTGCGCACGTACAGATGGCCACCGATCGAGGCTTCGTCGTACAGGGCCACGTCGCCCACTCCGGCCACCGGTAGAGTGCCGGGCTTGGTGTGCTGGCTGACCTCGAAGGGCAGCAGGGCGATGAAGACGATGCGGCCCTTGGCAGCGGCGTTCACGTAGGTGCACTGCGTGAGGCCGGGCAGGGCGCTGTCGTCCCGCCTTCCCTTGGTCGGTTTGCCGAGGACCGCCCCGACCTCCTCCTCGGTCGCCAAAGCGCAGACGTCCAGCGCCGGTTTCGTGGGTGCGGCGTGCGCGGAGTCGCCGGAGCTGGTTGCGCAGCCACTCTGTGCGAACAGGATCACCAGGCCCAGAACTCCCGGTAAGAAGCTGAACCGTGCCGGCCTTCGGGAACGCGTCATGTCCGGCCCCCTCTCGTCGAGTCGGTCGTCGGGGCGTCGTCGGCCCGAGGCGCACCGGGCGCAGCAGGCCGTTGCAGACGTTCATGTGACGACGCGTCATCTTCTGGTGGCGGCCAGCCTAGTGCGGCCTTCATGAAGATTTCTATGATTTACGGTTCATTCCAGCTGCCCGTAACGGCGCACGCGAGCCGGTCGGCGCACCCGCCGGCCTCAGCCCTGCTGGCCCTCGAAGGGGAGGACGTCCGGGCAGTTACGGTCGCGGCCTGGTGAACAGTCCTGGCTCGGTCTCGGCCAGGATTCCGCGCCCGGTTAGGCCGCGTATCGAAAGTGGATCTTCATTCGTAATGCGGTGGGTGCGGTGGCGGGGCTCAGGTATCGTCGTTCTAGCTGCAATCCCGGTGCTGCAAAGACGGGCGATCGGGCAACGGAAAACCGGGAGTTCCCGTTGCGTGCGCCCGTACCAACCATCTTTCGTCACAGCCATTCGTTGATGGCTGCGACGAGAACGGTTGCTTCGTAGCGGACGGCGAGCTTGTCGTAGCGGGTGGCCACAGCCCGGTGTCTCTTGAGGCGGTTGATCCCGCACTCGACCACGTGGCGCTCGCGGTAGTCGACCGGCTCGAAGCGTGGCGGCCGGCCGCCACGGGAGCCGAGCTTTCTGCGGTTGCGTGCCTGGTCGGCCTTGTCGGGGATGGTGCAGCGAATTCCGCGGCGGGGCAGGTAGGCGCGGTTTCTGCGGGAGGCGTACGCCTTGTCGGCCCGTACGCGGTCGGGGCGGACGCGTGGCCGGCCCGGCCCGATGCGGGGCACGCGGACCTTCTCCAGCACCGGCTCGAACTGCGGCGAGTCTCCACGCTGTCCTGCCGTCACCACGATCGACATGGGTTTCTGACCCTGCTCGACGGCCAGGTGGAGTTTGGTGGTGAACCCGCCGCGTGAACGTCCCAGCCCGTGATCACCGGGCTCGGTGAAGACACCGCCCGGTGGCTCCTTCTGCTGGTCACCCCGCGTCCGGGCCCCGGCCGCGTGCTGATGGGCGCGGCAGACCGTGGAGTCGACGCTCAGGTCCCACACGATCGCGCCCTTCGCGTCGGCCAGGGACTGGAGCCGGGCGAGGATCCGCTGCCAGGTGCCGTCCCGCTGCCACCGGCGGAACAGGTCGTAGACCCGGCCCCACGGCCCGTACTCGACGGGTACGTCCCGCCACGGCACACCGGTCCGGACCCGGAACCGTATGCCGTCGATGAGCCGTCGCCGAGGCCAGACGGGTGGCCGCCCCGACCTGGCCCCCTTCGGCAACAGCGGCTCCAGCGCCGCCCCCTGCTCGTCCGTGAGATCTCCCCGCGCCATGAACCGTGATCATTCACGTCTCAAGATCTACTTTCGACACACGGCCTAGGTTCTGTCCGGCGGATCATGTGATCGCCCCATGGACCATTGTGTTGGTCGTGGGGCGGGGTGATCTTACGAACGACGAGTGGGCGCAACTGGCACCACATCTACCGAAGACCGGGTGCCGTGGCGGACGTTGGACTGATCACCGGATGGTGATCAACGGGATCCTGTTCCGGGTCCGCACGGGTGTCCCGTGGCGGGACCTGCCGGAGCGGTTCGGGAACTGGAAGACCCTGTACGAGCGCCACCGCCGGTGGTCGGCGGACGGCACTTGGGAAAGGATCCTCCAGACCGTTCAGGCCGAGGCGGACTCTCAGGGGCGCATCGACTGGAGCATGGTGGGCGTGGACTCCACCTCGTGCCGGGCCCACCAGCATGCTGCCGGTGCGCCGCGCAGGACACCCAGGATCCCGAAGCGGAGATCAACACCTCGGCAACACCGCCCCGACGAAGGACTCGGCCGGTCCCGTGGCGGCCTCACTTCCAAGATCCACCTTGCCGGGGAAGGCGGCCGCCGTCCCCTGGCCATGCTGATCACGCCCGGTCAGTGGGGCGACAGCCCACAGCTGATCCCGGTCCTTGAACGCATCAGGGTCAAGCGCCCGAGCGGCGGGCATCCGCGCACCCGCCCCGGCCACCTCGGCGGCGACAAGGCGTACAGCTCCCGCCGCAATCGCCGCTACCTGCGTAGACGCCAGATCAAGCACACCATCCCGGAGCCGAAGGACCAGCGGGCCAACCGCCGGCGCCGCGGCAGCCGAGGAGGCCGGCCTGCGGGTTTCGATAAGGAGATGTACAGGCGCCGGAACGAGGTCGAGCGGACGATCAACCGACTCAAGCACTCCAGGGCCGTCGCGACGCGGTATGACAAGCGTGCCTACGTCTTCCACGGCACCGTCACCGTCGCGTCGATACGCCTCTGGCTCAGACCGTGATCAGCCCGCGTCCGGAGTATCGGCCTGCTTCGCCGGCTCGGCAGTGACCTGCCTCAGCAGCACCGTTGGCGATGGCATGACGGCGTACCAGGTGTTCGCACTCTCCTCGGTGACCGGGGCCCAGGCTGCAACTACGGGGAGTTCACAGTGGTCGCCGGCCTCCAGCGGGGGCAGCGTCCAGGACATGCCGTGGTAGTGACCATAGGTCCACGCCCCACGTGCTGAACGAGTGGTTGTGTACCTCGTCGATCAGCGCAGCCCACCGCCGGGGTACCTCTCCTGCGTCGGCGGCCCCGCAGATCGCCTCCTCGTCACTGCCTCCGACAGTGAGCCGGATCGTCTCGTCCTCCACCGTAATAGCTGCCAGCGCCTGCCCCCCCGTCGTACCCTCCGTCTGCACCGTCCGGAAGCCCTGCCGAGAACTGCACTCGCCCGAGCGGCGTGAAGGCGTCGATTCGCCAGACTGCCGCACGGCAGTCGATCAGTGGCCCCCAGTTCTCGGGGTCGAGCTCGGGATCGTACGGGGTCAGCAGCAGCTCGACGCGGGCCCCGGGAGTTACCCAGCGGGCGAGCGTGCAGTCGCCCGGAAGTTGGAACAGCTCATCCGGCTGCAGCGGAAGGCTGGTGTTCCCAATCGTCGTAGTGAAGGTCAGCGGGCCGAATGGCGTGTCGATAGCCGGCTGATCGGAGGAACGCAGGCGGGTGCGCGGGAGGGTGGGGAGCAGCACCGCCCCAGCCTACTGCGGTGTGACCCGTTAAGATCCGCCGGACAGAACCTAGGGCCTGTCCGACGTCACCGAGGGCAGGTACCGCGGCGCACGCCAGGCGCCGAGCCGCTGCTCGACCGCGGCCCCCAGCGACAGCAGGTCGTCGTCCTGGTGGTCGCCGGCCATCAGGAGCAGGCCGACCGGCAGCTCGCCGACGAATCCGGCGGGGACGGACAGCGAGGGGTAGCCGGCGACAGCGGCCGGGGTGGAGGACGGGATCACGTCGTTGTCGCCCCGCGCGCAGTCGGTCGTCCAGGCGGGCGGGTTCGCCGGAGAGGCGATGGCGTCCAGATCGTGGGCGGCCATGGTCTCGTCGATGGAGCGCCGGGACAGGTCCTTCAGCTCCGCGCGCATGGCCCGGTGGCGCGGGTCCGTGGTCGACGGCGCGGCGAGGGCCTGCTCGAACAGTTCCTGACCGGCGAAGCAGGTCTGTTCGGCCGGGTGCGTGCGGTTGAACTCGATCAGGCCGGCGAGGTCGCGAGGCCCGTTGCGGGAGGCGAGGTAGGCGTCGATGTCCCGGTGGAACTCGCTCAGCAGGGCCGGGAACTCGAGCTCGGCGAGCCTGTCCTGGTACGGGGGCGTCACCTCGACGACCTGGGCCCCGGCGGCACGAAGCCGTGCCGCGGTCCGGGTCATCAGGGCGTCCACGTCGGCGCCGAGCGAGGGGAGTCGCCACAGGCCGATCCGCTTGCCGCGCAGGGAACCGGGGCGCGGGAGCGCCTCCGTGAGGCCGGGGGCACCGCCGGCGCCCGCGGTGTCGTGACCGCTGAGCACGGAGAAAGCGATCGCCGTGTCGACGACATTGCGTGCCAGGGGACCGGCCGTGTCCTGCTCGGCGGAGATCGGGACGACGCCCGCCTGGCTGACGAGTCCGAGACTGGGCTTGTGGCCGACGACCCCGTTCATCCCGGCCGGGCACACGATGGAGCCGTCCGTCTCGGTGCCGACGGCCACCTGCGCCAAGGAAGCGGCGACGGCGGCGGCCGAACCGGAGGACGATCCGCACGGATTGCGGTCCAGGACGTAGGGGTTGTGCGTCTGCCCGCCGACCGCCGACCAGCCCGACGTCGGCTTCGCCGCGCGGAAGTTGGCCCATTCGGACATGTTCGCCTTGCCGAGGATCACCGCCCCTGCCGCACGCAGTTTTCCGACCAGCTCGGCGTCCGTGTCGGGCGGACTTCCGGCCAGTGCCAGCGACCCGGCCGTCGTCGGCATGTCCCGGGTGTTCACATTGTCCTTCAGCAGGACGGGAATGCCGTCGAGCGGGCCGCGGACCTTTCCGAGGCGATGCCTGACATCACTGGCGGCTGCCTGGCTCAGGGCCGTCGGGCTGATGCGCAGCACCGCGTTGATCTTCGGGTCGACCGCCTCGATCCGGCGGAGGTACGCCCGGGTCAGCTCCGACGAGGTCAGGCGCCCGTGCTTCATGCGCGCCTGCAACTCGGGGATCGTCACCGTATCCAGGTCCACCCCCCGCGGGAACGGCGACTCGACGCGGGACGCGGAACGATCGGCACCGGGCTCGGCGGCCACCGCACGCTGCTCCGGCGCACCTGCCGACAGAAGGGCTGCCACGGCCAGGGCCGCGGTCAGTGATGCGACGCTTCTCTTCTTCATGGGGGACACCCCACTGCAGGAGGAGCGCCGGGCACAAGGAACTTCTGCGCCTCTCCACACCGCCGGAGAAAGCACGTTCGGTCGTTCGGCCCCGTGTCGGTGACAAGGGCCGTCGGCGGTTTCAGCGGCTGTGGGCCGGTGAAGGACATGTCTGGTGTCCGGAGAGACAGAGGACACCAGCGGGCGATCGAGGGGGTGTACGAGCGGTTCGGCTTCGTCGGATCCGTCGCCGAAGGGCATCTGGTCATCCCCGTACGCAACGTCGAACAGGCCACGGGAGACACATGGGGCACGGCCGTTCCCGGCCGGCATCCGGGACGGCTCGTCGGCCGACCTCCCCGCCCTCATCCATCTGGGTGCTCTGCCGGCAACGGCGTCCGAGCGCCTTCACCGTACGCGAGCCGGCCGACAGCCTCACCTGACGAGTGGCACGTCAGACAGGCTGCACGTACCAGCAGAGATTCCCGCCGAGTGGCCGGATGACGGCCGCTGTCCTGACAGGACGCCCACGACCGGCCGCTCCGCAACCTGCACGAGTGCCGGGCGCCCGCGCCCTCGGCCGCGCCGGCCAGCCGCAGCGGTTCACCACGAGCGGCGGGTTCACTCTCGTACGTGGTCGTCAACTCCGCAGGTGAGAGGCGCCGTTGAGGTCGAGGATCGTGCCGGAGGACCATTCGGCGGCGGGGGAGGCGAGCCAGAGCACCGCCGCCGCGATCTCCTCGGCCGATCCCACCCGGCCGAACGGGCTCTGCTCCCGGATCGACGCGCCCTCGGGCCCTTCCAGGCGCGGCGCGACGCGCTCGGTCGCGAAGAAACCGGGGGCGACCGAGGCGACGGCGATCCCGTGAGGGGCGAGCGAGACCGCGAGCGACTGGCCCAGCGAGTGCACGGCGGCCTTCGTCGCCCCGTACGCCGGGTGGTCGGGCTCGCCCCGGAAGGCGCCGCGGGAGCCGATGTTCACGATCCGGCCTCCCGTCCCCTGCTCGATCATGAGCCGGGCGGCGAGATGACTCAGGTTCGCGGTGGCGAGCAGGTTGACCGCCACGTGCTGCTGCCACACCGCCACCCACTCCTCGTACGAGGTCTCCGCCAGGGGGTGACGGATGTTCACCGCCGCGTTGTTCACCAACACGTCGATCCCGCCGAGACCCTCCGCCACCATGTCCATCACGGCAGCCGCCTGCATCGGGTTCGCGAGGTCGCCGCCGACCAGCACGTGACCCGTCCCGGTGAGGGACTCCAAGGTCACGCGTGCCTCCTCGGCACGCGAGCCGAAGTGGACGGCGACCCGGTCGCCGTTGGCCGCGAACGCCTGGGCCACCGCGCGCCCGAGGCCACGCGACGCGCCACTGACGAGGACGCGCCTGCCTGACGCAGGCAGATTCATGAAGATTCCTTTCGAACCGCGACGAAGGAGGAGCCCATGACTCCCCAGCCGCCCCCTGAGTGCTCGGTCAGACCTTCCGTACGGCGGTGACGAGGCAACTCGGCCGGGCACGCAGGTCGTCGATCACCCACAGCGTATGAGATCCGCGGGGCGTGCTCGTCGCCTCCGGTGCCGGCAGGCTCCTCACTCTCCTCCGGGCGGCCTCGTCCACATCACCGGAACGAGTGGTGCGCACAACGACGTCCAGGCCGAGCCGGTCGGGGGTGCGCCCGGGGGACCGGAGAGACGGACACGACGGCGGATGATCAGCGGACGGGTAACCTGACCTGCATGCTTTACGGGAGGGATGCCGAGCGATCGGTCATAGGCAGGCTGCTCGAGGACGCCGGTGCCGGGGCCAGCGGTGTCCTGGTGGTCCGGGGCGAACCGGGCATCGGCAAGACGGCGTTGCTGGATTCCTTCGCCGACCAGGACGACATGCTGGTTCTGCGGGGCGTGGGGATCGAGTCGGAGGCCGAACTGCCCTTCGGGGGCCTGCACTTGCTGCTGCGCCCGGTCCTGGCGGACCAACTGAAGGGCCTTCCGGATCCTCAACGTCAGGCGTTGGAAGGGGCGTTCGGGCTGGCGCTCGGTGTGTCAGCGGACCGGATGATGGTCGGGCTCGCCGTGCTGACGCTCTTGTCGGAACTGGCCGAGGACGCCCCCGTGCTGTGCCTGATCGACGATGCCCAGTGGCTGGACCGGCCCTCGGCCGAGGCACTGCTGTTCGCCGCCAGGCGACTGGGCGCCGAGGGCGTCGCGATGGTGTTCGCGGTCCGCGACGGCGAGGCCCCCTTCCCCACGCCCGGACTGCCGGAACTGCGACTGACGGGGCTGTCCTGCGAAGCGGCCGCCGCGCTGGTCGACGCGCGCGAGGGGGACCTGGCCTCAGAGGTGCGCCGACGGGTCCTCGCCGAGGCAGGGGGCAACCCCCTCGCCCTGATCGAACTCCCCACCGCGCTGACCGTGTCCACCCCGGGCCCCGCGCTCCCGCTCACCAACCGGCTGCAGCTGGCCTTCCACGCACAGGCCGGCGGCCTTCCCGAGGCGAGCCGGACCCTGCTCCTGGTGGCCGCCGCCGACGACACCGGCGACCTGGGCCTGCTGCTGCGGGCCGCGGAGTCGATGGGCGCGGGCGTCGGCGACCTGCCCGCGGTGGAGGAGGCGGGTCTGCTGCGGCTCGACGGCCGGCAGGTGACCTTCCGGCACCCGCTGGTGCGGGCCGCGGTCTACCAGGGCACCCCGCTCGACCAACGGCTGTGCGCGCACCGGGCGTTGGCGGGCGCCTTGACGGACGCCGATCAGGCGGACCGACGGGCCTGGCACCTGGCCTCGGCCGCCACCGGACCCGACGCCGCCATCGCCGCCGAACTGGAGCGCACCGCCTCCCTGGCGGCAGAGCGCAAGGGATACGCGGCGTCCGCCGCGGCCTACGAGCGAGCGGCACAGCTGGCGGCCACGGCCGAGGTGCGCACCCGCCTGCTCACGCTGGCCGCCGAGACCGCCCTGGAGTCCGGCGCCCTCGCCCGGGCCCAGGCGCTGGCGGAGCGGGTCACCGATCCGGTGGCCCGCCGCGGCCTGGTCCGGGTCCGGGCGACGGCCGCGGCCGGACAGGGCTTCCTGCGCCAAGCCCATGCCCTGCAGCTGGCGGAGGCGACGAGGCTCGCGGAGCGCGACCCCGTCGGGGCGGTCGAGGTGATGATGGATGCCCTGCACACCACCTGGTTCTCGGGCGAGCACGACCTCGCCACCGTGACGGCGACCCAACTGGAGGCGCTCCGTCCGCCCGCCGGTGATCCCACCCGGTCGGTCCTACGACTCCAACGCTGGTTGACGGCCCTGGCGCTCGGCCGCTCCGCCGAGCGCCTGCCCGACCTGGCGGAGGTCTTCGCCCAGGCGGCCGCCGCACGGGCACACGAGGCCAGGGACGTACTGATGATCTGCGGCATCGGCCTGATGGGCGGCCTGGACACGGAAGCGGAGAGCCTGGCATCGGGCGTCGTGGCGGCGGCACGGACCGCGGGCAAGGTCGGCGTCCTGCCCGCGGCCCTGTACTACGCGGCGATCTCCCAGACGTTCCTCGGCCGCCACCGTGACGCCGCGACCAGCGCCGCGGAGGCGCTCGACATCGCCGAGGACACCGGGCAACCGCACTGGGTCGGTCACGCGCAGGGAGTACTGGCCCATCTGTCGGCGATCGAGGGCGACGAGACGCGCTGCCGCGACCTGGCCCGGCCGGCGCTGACCGACCCCGGCACGGGCGCCCGACCGGCGGGACTGCACGGGGTCAGGTGGGCGCTGGGCCTGCTCGACCTCGGCCACGGCAGGGTGAGGGAGGCCCTGGACCACCTGTCGACGCTGTACCACGGACCGGCACGGCACCAGCTGCCCGCCGAACGCAGCCTGCCCGACCTGGTCGAGGCCGCGGTGCGGCTGGGTGAACTCGACCTCGCGACGGGGGCGCTCGACCGCCTGACGGACCTGGCACGACGGGTGCCCGTCCCCTCGATCGAGGCGCTCCTGCACCGCTGCCGGGCCCTGCTGGACCCTGACGACGACGCCTTCGCCCTGTCGCTGCGGTTGCACCAGCGCGACAGCCGCCCCTTCGAACACGCCCGTACGCAACTGCTGTACGGCGAGTGGCTGCGCCGCGGCCGCCGCAAGACCGAGGCACGGGCGCAGCTGGCCGCGGCCCTGGAGACCTTCGACCTGATCGGAGCTCGGGCATGGGCCGACCGCGCCCAGTCCGAACTCGAGGCCACCGGCGTGGTCGCGACGACCCCGCGCCGCGGTCCCGGCGTACTCTCCCTGCTCACCCCGCAGGAACTGCACATCGTCACGCTGGCGGCCGACGGCATGTCGAACAAGGACATCGCCGCCCAGCTGTTCATCAGCCCCAGGACGGTCGGACACCACCTCTACCGCGCCTACCCCAAGTTGGGCGTGGCCTCGCGACACGAACTGTCCGACGCCCTGGCCGCCCACCAGTAGGCGATGACTGATACGGCAGCTCCTGTCGGTCATCGGGACAAGTAACGCGCGCCGATTCCGCAGGCGGGGCGGCTCCCTAGCGTGGAGACCACCCCGAACTGAGGAGCCTTTCCTTGTCCCAGCAGATCCACATCGCCCCCGTGGCCTGGCTGTCGGCCGAACAGACCGCCGCCTGGCACGCCGTGGTCAGCGCGGCCGTCGAGCGCGACCTCCCGGGCCGGCCGTCGCCGAGTCCCGAGCAGGTGCATGCCCAGCTCACCACGGCAGGACTGGACAGCCGCAGACTCTTCTGGCTGGCCGCCGAGACCGACGGCAGCATCGTCGGCGTGGCGGCGCTGCGCCTGTTCGACTCCGCCGGCCAAGGCCACCTGGCCGAGCTGGAGCTGCACGTCCACCCCGACGCCCGGCGGCGCGGCGCGGGCACGCAACTGCTGTCCGCGGCCGCCTTCGCCGCCCGGGTCGAGCAGCGCCGCAGCCTGCTGACCCTGGCCACCGACGGCACCGCCGGCGATGCCTTCTGCACCAGCCGTGCGTTCCGGCGCGTACTCACGCTCCATCAACTCCTGCTGCCCGTGGCGGAGGCGGACGACTCCGCGGCCGACACCGAGCACCCCGGCTACGAACTGGTCGGCTGGACCGGCCCCGTCCCCGACCACCTCGCCGCCCCCTTCGCCGAGGCGAAGAACGCGATGAACGACATGCCCACCGGGGAGATGGACTACGGCCACGTGAGCTGGGACGCCGACCGGGTCCGCAAGATGGCCCAGGTGCTCGCCGACCGGGGCGACACGCTCCTCACCCTCGCCGCCCTCAAGGGCGACACCATGGGCGGCTTCACCGAGGTCGTCATCCGTGCCGGGGAGACCCGCCGGGCCCTGCAGTACGACACCGCCGTGGTGCCCGCCCATCGCGGGCACGGGCTCGGGCTGTGGCTGAAGGCCTCCATGACGCGCACCCTCAAGGACACCCGCCCCGGCATCGTCGAGATCGAGACCGACAACGCCGACGACAACACCCACATGCTCGCCGTCAACCGTCGCCTGGGCTTCCGCCCCCAGCAGATCGTCCACGAATACCAGCTGGACCTGCCGGACGCCTGACGGCCGCACCGAGGGGCCCCGGACCCTTGGCCCGCATGGTAACGACTGTTACCATGCGGGTATGGCGAAGACACAGCTGGGCGCGCGCGTGGACGAGGACGTGGCGGAACTCGCGAAGAAGCGCGCCGCCGACCTGGGGCTGAGCGTGGGGGACTACCTCGCCCGGCTCGTGCAGGACGATGCCAGCGGCCTGCGCGCCCGAGCGGTGGACGCGGCCGCCCGCTTCCTGGCCGAACACCAGGCGGTCTTCGACGAGGCCGAGCAGGCCCAGCAGGCGCCCCGGGAAACGCGCGCTGCCTGATGGAACTGCACATCGACGTTCCCTGGATCCTGCAGGTCGCGGAGGCCGCCGGAGCGGACGACCCGGCCCCCGACGACTACGGCGTCCCGGTGTCGGCCGTCGCCCGCCACCGGGCCGAGGTGCTCGAACAGCCGGTGTACGACGGTCCCTATGCCAAAGCCGCCGCCCTGATCCACACCCTGGGCCGGTGCCGCTGGCTGGAGCGCTCCAACCTGGCCGTCGCCGCCGCGACCGGCGTCATGTACCTCGCAGCCGCCGGGGTCCCCGTCAAGCCGGCCCGCCAGGACGCCATCGCCCTGAAGGACCTGCTCCTCGACCCCACCTGCACGGCCGGGAGGGTCGCCGCCCTGCTGCGCACCTGGCCCACGGCCACCTGACGCGCGTACTCCTCCGGCACGGTTACGGCAGCGACGACGACCGCACCACCGGCGTCCGGCGTCCGGCGCCTCGCGTCGCGAGGATCAGTAGTCCGCCACGCCCAGGAAGCGCAGTACCGCCAGCACGCGGCGGTGGTCGGCGTCCGCCTTGGGGAGGTCGAGCTTGGCGAGGATGCTGTTGATGTGCTTGGCGACCGCGCTCTCGCTGACCACGAGCCGGGTGGCTATGCCCGCGTTGGACCGGCCCTCGGCCATCAGGGCCAGCACCTCTCGCTCACGGGCCGTCAGCCGGTCCAGCGGATCGCTCGGCCGCCGCACCAGCAGCTGGGCGACGACCTGCGGGTCGAGCGCGGTGCCTCCGGCCGCCACGCGCCGCAGGGCCTCGATGAACTCCTCCACGTCCACGACCCGTTGCTTGAGCAGATAGCCCACCCCGCTGGTGTGGGTGGCGAGCAGCTCGGCCGCGTAGCGTTCTTCGACGTACTGGGAAAGCAACAGCACGGCGGTCGACGGCCGATCGCGGCGGATCGACAGCGCGGCGCGCACCCCTTCGTCCGTGAAGCCGGGCGGCATGCGGACGTCCACCACCGCGAGGTCGGGCCGGTGTTCCTCGACCGCGGCCAGCAGTCCCGGCGCGTCCCCGGTTTCGGCCGCCACCTCGAAGCCCGCCATCTCCACCAGCTTGACCAGCCCGGTCCGCAGCAGCACGGAGTCCTCGGCGATCACGACGCGTTTCCTGGCAGGCGCCGCACGGTTCGTGTCGGACGCGGTACGGCTCAAGTCGGGCACGGCAGCTCCACGCTCATCATGGTCGGGCCCCCGACGGGGCTGGTCATCCTGAAGGTTCCGTCCACGGACCGCACGCGCTGGGCGAGCCCCTTGAGACCGCTGCCCTTGGACGGATCGGCTCCGCCCGTACCGTCGTCGGCGATCACCACGCGCAGTATCCCGCCCAGCCGGGTGACCGTCACATCCGCCCGGGTCGCCTCCCGCGCGTGCTTGGCTGTGTTCGTCAGCGCCTCGGAGACCACGAAGTACGCGACCGCCTCGATGGCGGGGGTCGACCGCTGCGGCAGGTCCACCCGCAGCCGTACGGGCAGGGGAGCCCGGGCCGCGAGTCCGGACAGCGCCGCGTCCAGCCCCAGCTCGTCCAGTACGGCGGGATGCAGCCCGCGGACAAGCTGGTCGAGTTCCTCGATCGCCTCCTTCGCCTCCCGGTGGGCCGTGTCGATCACCTCCAGCGCCTCCGGAGGCAGATCCTTCAGCGTCGCCTTGGCCAGGCCCAGATTCAGTGCCAGCGACACCAGGCGCTGCTGAGCGCCGTCGTGCAGATTCCGCTCGATGCGCCGCCGTTCGGCATCCGCGGCGTCCACCGCCCCGGCCCGGCTCTCGGTGAGATCGGCCACCCGCCGCGCCAGGTCCTCGTTCGGGTCGGGTCCCAGCAGACCGGGGGCCAGGTGTGCCTCGAAGCGGACCAGGGCCGCGGCGAGGGCGGGGACGGCGGCGAGCACGGCGAGTCCGGCCAGGGTGACGTAGAACGCCTGGGTGGTGTAGCCGGGGTGCTCGATCCGCCACTGCCAGGGGACCGCCCAGATCCACACGTACACCGTGGCGGCGGCCAGGCCCGTCGACAGCGCGGCGAGCAGAAGCGTTTCGAGCCCGCCGAGCAGCAACCCCGCCAGACAGTGGTAGGCGAACTGCCGCCAGGGCCGCCGCCACCCCGGGCGAGCGATCTCGATGCCGAGCAGCCGCCGGAACCGCCGGCGTTGGGCCGAGGTCAGCGCCGGCACGGCCGACACCACCAGCACCAGGGCCAGCCCCAGGAGTATCGGCGCACTGCCGTCCCGCCCCGCGGCGATCTCCCAGACGAGGCCGTAGACCATGAACAACAGGAACCCCATGAGGAGATGCAGCGGCACCCCCAGGGCGACGAAGGAGATGTCGCGGGTCAGACGGCCGAGCGCACGTCGGGACGCGGGCGGGATCTTCATGATCCAACACTAGGCGCCGGGCGCCACGCCCTGCCATGAAGCCGCTGCCCGGAAGAGGGGTGCAACTAGTACCACCCCAGGACGGACAGTGGTGTTACCGACTTCCGCCGACGGAGATCGCAGGGTTGGTCACGAGCCCGACAGCCGGGTTCATGACACCGGAAGAGGCCTCCGCCATGACCCTCATCGCCCCCACCCGCAGGTACTCCCCGGCCGGCTTCGCCCCCCGCGACTCCTCCCGCCCGACCCGCGCCGCCCGCTGGCAGGGACGCGTACTCATGGGCGCGGGCCTCGCTCTGCTGCCCTGGCTCGGCTACCTCGCTGCCACCCTCCCGCCCGCCGAGGCCGCGGCCTGGGTCACGCTCGACACCTTCGAAGCCGCCGCGCTGCTCGCCGCAGGCAGTCGCCTGCTGCACGGCGACAACCGTCACCGCGTGCCCGCGGCCGTCGCGGCGGTGCTGCTTGTCACCGACGCCTGCGTCGACCTCGCCACCGCCACCCCCGGCACGGAACTCGCCACCGCCGTCGTCATGGCCGTGGTCGCGGAGATCCCCCTCGCGGCCGTGTGCGCGATGCTCTCCGCACGCCCACGGCGCGGCGCTTGCCCGGCGGCCTCGTCGCCGCCGCTCTCGCCAGTACCCTCATCGGGCTCGACCGGTGACCACCAAGGCGCCCACCAGTCGCCATGACCGGCGACTGGCGGACGGACCGGACGGGGACTGTTCCGAGGGGCGAGACGAGGACGTCATCGGCGCGGACGAGCAGGAACCACTCGCCTCGTCCGCCCGTCCTCTCCACGGGGATTGCCACAGACTCCACACCCTTCCGCTCTTCACCACCGAGGTCCGAGGAGATCCATGGTCGACACCGCCAACTCGCTGGCCACCCGCGTCCACGAACTGCTGGTGGCGCTCCTGACCGGTGGCGCCGACGCGAGGGTGCCGGGACAGGGGGCCTCGCCCGCCCGTGGGTTCCTCGGCGCCCCACCGAGCGTCGACGTCACCACGGGCTTCCACGACGTCGTCGCGCGCGCCACGACGCTCGGCCCCGAGGGTACGTGGCTCGTCGCCGCGGGCCACGCGGGCCTCGGCGTCCTGGCCATCGCACGCGGACAGGCGGACCAGGGCCTCTTCCACCTCGACGCCGCGGTGACAGCCGGTTACAACGACTGCGTGACGTTCCACGCCGCCTCCATACGCCCGCTGCACCACGACCCCCGCTTCCGGGCCCTCTACCAGCGGATGCGCATCACCGCGGCCGACCTCGACGAGCTCTTCTGGCTGCACCAGGAAATGCAGCTCATGTCGCAGGACGCCAAGAGAGCGATGATCGACAACCTCGGCCGCCTCGACACCGGGGTGTCGCTGCTCCCGCAGGCCCCCATGCCGACCCGCGAACCGAACACCCCCGGCGTCCTGATCACCCGCATCGATCTCGCCGCGACCCAGACCGCGCTCCGACAGACCGCCCTGAAGCTGGACTTCCAGCGCAGCTCCGGCAACACCAGCCTCAGCCTCATCGACGACTCGTGGGACTACTCCCGTGCCAGGCACGACGCCTGGCACGCCGACGAGCTGGACTCCCGGCGCCTACGGGCCGCCGAGGCCCGGGCTTTCGTCGAACGCCCCGGCGCCGGCACCACGCTCACCCCCTGCCCGCCGCTGGGCTCGATCACGTACCCGGCCTGAGGTATTCGGCGGAAGGTCGCCGGGTTGACTTGGAGTGCGCTCCAACGCCTAGCGTCCTGAGCGATGATTCCGAGCTCAGGAGGCAGCAGCATGACCGACGTTCCCACCCGACACCTGGGCGGCCTGGAGGTCTCCGCGCAGGGCCTGGGGTGCATGGGCATGAGCCACGGCTACGGCGCCACGGACGACGCGCAGTCCATCGCGACCCTGCATCATGCCCTCGACCTGGGGGTGACCTTCCTGGACACCGCCGACTTCTACGGTGCCGGGCACAACGAGGAGCTGATCGGGCGGGCCGTCGCCGGGCGTCGCGACGAGGTGGTGCTGGCCACGAAGTTCGGCTTCGCCAACCGCCTGGGCGAGCCCACCCGGGTCCGCGGCGACGCCGCGTACGTGCGGCAGGCGTGCGAGGCGTCGCTGCGCCGGCTCGGGGTCGACCACATCGATCTCTACTACCAGCACCGGGTCGATCCGCAGGTGCCGATCGAGGAGACGGTCGGCGCGATGGCCGAACTCGTACAGGCCGGAAAGGTCCGCCACCTCGGGCTGTCCGAAGCCGGCGCGCACACCGTCCGACGGGCGCACGCGGTGCACCCGATCGCCGCGCTGCAGAGCGAGTGGTCGCTGTGGACCCGCGACCTGGAGGCGGAGGTCGCCCCGGTCTGCCGCGAACTCGGCATCGGTCTGGTTCCGTTCTCCCCGCTCGGGCGCGGCTTCCTGACCGGCCAGTACAGCTCGGTCGAAGGGCTGGCCGAGACCGACGTGCGGCGCAGCCAGCCACGTTTCGCCGACGGCAACCTCGAACGAAACCTGTTGATCGTCGAGAAGCTGAACGAGCTCGCCGAGGCGAAGGGGGTCACCACCGGCCAGCTCGCCCTGGCCTGGGTGCAGCACCGGGGCGACGACGTGGTGCCGATCCCCGGCACCCGGCGACAGCGCTACCTGGAGGAGAACCTCGCGGCCCTGGCCATCGAGCTGTCCGCCGACGACCTCGCCGCCATCGAGGCCGCCGCCCCGCCCGAGCGGGTCGCGGGCACCCGCTACGACGCCACCAGCCTCACCTTCGTCGACAACTGAGCCCGAGCGGCGGACCAGCGGCCGGGAACGCTCACGCGCACCTCGATCGACATGCTGCTGGAGCCTTGGCGGGCCTTCAGAGGTCTGATGCCCTGCCGCTCCCGGGGGCTTCCGGCGTGAGCCCGTACGGGAAGCGCAGCAGGGCGGCGACTCGCTCGATCGAAGGCACCGCCGCGCTGCTGCGTCTTGGGAACGAAGGCATATGCGGGATGATGTCGAAGAATCTCAGGCGCCCTCTGCCCTTGCCGTGGTGGCGCAGGTCCTCAGGGAGGGTCGGGAGCTCGGCGGGCATCGTGGGGTGTCCGGGACGGCGAACCCGCCGTGATCTTCGGCTGATCCCGGAGAACCGTCCTGATTCTCACCCTCACGGCCCTGAAACCCCTGCCCGAAGACGCCCTCGCCCCGGCGGACAGCGCGCACATCGCCCTCACCCGCTACGGCAGCCGGCTCACCGGCTGATCCGCCGCGGGACCGCCA
The DNA here is from genome assembly GCF_900105415.1 of Streptomyces sp. TLI_105. Lineage (GTDB taxonomy): Bacteria > Actinomycetota > Actinomycetes > Streptomycetales > Streptomycetaceae > Streptomyces. Next base: position 8,407,786 of record NZ_FNSM01000001.1, read on the forward strand.
CCGCGAGAAGTTTGTCCGGATTGCGGATGGCGTAGAAATGGGTGATCCTCCCGTCGGCGATCTCGATCAGCAAGACGCCTTCCAGACGCTCCCCGCTGAGGACGAGGGCGGGCGCGTTGTTGCGGTTGACCCTCTCGATCCTCAGGTCCAGCAACCGCTCCAGGCGGAACAGGCTCATGAGGACCGCGGCCACCTTCTCCGCGCCGACCACCGGACGGCGCGCCGCGGTGGCCTTGCCGCCGCTGTCGGCGGTCCAGGTGACGTCCGGCGCGAGCAGCGAGAGCAGCCCGTCCAGGTCGCCGGTGGCCGCCGCGGTCATGAACTGCTCGGTGATCCGCGCGGTCGTGGCGGCGTCGACGGGTTCGAAGCGCCTGCGCCGCGCCCGTACGTGCTCGCGAGCACGGTGCGCCACCTGACGTACCGTCGGCACGGACTTTCCCACCGCTGTGGCGATGTCGCGGAACCCGAAGCCGAACACCTCGCGCAGCACCAACACCGCGCGCTCATCGGGGTGAGCGTTTCGAGCAGCACGAGCATCGCCATCGACACCGACTCGGCGAGCAGTACGTCGGCCGAGGCGTCGTCCTCATCGAGCAGCGACGGCTCGGGCAGCCAGGGGCCGACGTAGTCCTCGCGGCGGCGCGCGCTCGCCCGCGAGGCGTTGAGCGCCTGCCGGGTCACCAGCTGTGCCAGATACGACTTGGTGTCCCGCACCGTCGTGAGGTCCACTTCGGCCCACCGCGGATGGCTGTTCTGCAGCACGTCGTCGGATTCGGTCGCCGAGCCGAGGATCTCGTAGACGATCGTGAACAGCAGTGGCCGCAACAGGGTGAACCGCTCGGCGTGCTCGTCGGTGCTCACGGGGAGGTGACCTCCCCCGCGGAGGAGGTCGTCCCCGCGGAGGAGGCCGTTCCTGCGGAGGAGATCGCCCCTGCGGGGCGCGGGCCACCCTTGGGCCAGCCCATGGAGCCCGGCCTGTCCGCCTCGCGGCGGATCCGCTTCGCCACCACGAACTTGCAGGTCACCTCCTTGATCGCCGCACCCATGCGGCCGCCGATGTAGAGGTTCACCGCGGTGTCGTCCTTGCGGGCGAACTGTCGGAGGCCGGCGCGCCGGCCGAGGCTGACGCACGCCCCCGTGAAGGCCAGGTCGATCACCGCCGGCCCGGTCCCCGCGATACGGCTCAACACGGTGTCGGCCGCCTGCGCCCCGAGCGGCCCGGCGGCGCAGCCGCTCATCCGCAGCGGCTGTCCCGACGGCGCGGCGGCGTCGCCGGCCGTCACGATGCCGGTCAACCCGCCGCCGACCACGGTGACCGGCGCATCGAGGGGCAACTCGTCCAACCTGGCGCGCAGCCGCTGCGCGGACTCGAGTTCAGCGATCGGCACCGCGTGCTCGACCGCGCCGGGCACCGATGCCGGGGTCGCCCCGGTGCTGCCGACCGCGTAGATCACGTAGTCGTAGTCCAGTGCGCGCCCCGATGCCAGCCGTACCGTGCGGGCGGTGGTGCCGATGTACGCGGCACTGTCGGCGACCAGCTCGACGCCCTTGCCGAGCAGGGCGCCGTAGTCGATCGTGGCGTCGCCGGTACGGGCCGCGAACTGGTGCAGCCGGATGCGTTCGACGAACTCCGGGCGCGGATTGACCAGAGTGATGTCGGCGTCGTCGCGCGCCCGCAGACGATTGGCCGCGAGCGTCCCGGCGTAACCGCCGCCGATGACCACGACCTTGTGGAGTGTGTTGTGTGCGCTCATGCCCTCAGGACACCGCTCATCGCCGAGACGTGACATCATGCGACGTGACGGGCGTCACATCGCTCATGCAGCGCGGACGTTCGGGATCATGAGGGGCGGCACAGGGCGATGGCACCGCCCAGTGCCGCGCCCGACAGGACCCGGGCGCTCGTCACGAACGCGCCCGGCCCGCCCGGTCTAGAACATGGTGTTGTCGTTCTTGGAGGTGGGCGGGACGACCTGGAGGACGTCCCAGTGCTCGACGATCTTGCCATCGGCGTCGAAGCGGAAGATGTCGATGCCGGCGTACTCCTCGTCGGGCCAGACCTGGTGGCAGTGCAGTACGACGTGGTCGCCCTCGGCGAAGGCGCGCTTGTACTCGACGCGTTTGCCCGGGTACTCGGCGGCCATGCGCTCGAAGTAGTCGATGAAAGCCTGCTTGCCGTCACCGACGTGCGGGTTGTGCTGGACGTAGGTGGCGCCGACGTACCGGTCGACGGCTTCGGCGGGACGGCACTGGTTGAACATCAGGTCGTAGAACGCCTTGGCCGTGGCCTTGTTCTTCTCCGGGTCGCTCATGACGCCACCGTAGGTCCGCCGGCCGGGAGCGGCGCGGTGAGCGCGTCGAGCAGGTGGCGTACGCCCATCAGGACGCTGGTGCGTCGGCCGCCGGGGCGGTGATGATGCGGGGGAGGGCGGCGGGGTGTTCCCGTGTGAGCCAGGCCACGAGCTCCTCCCGGACGGCGCAGCGGGTCGTCCACAGGTCGTCGGCGTCCTTGGCGGTCACGAGGGCGCGCACGGTGATGCCGGTCGGGGAGGTGTCGGTGACGGCGAGGTCCCACGCCCGGCCGTCCCATCCGGGGCAGACGTCGAGGAACTCCCGCAGGTGCATGCGCATCAGCGCGACGGGTGTGGAGTGGTCGCAGTAGAGGAACACCGTCCCGGTCAGCTCGTTGCCGCCGCGCGACCAGTTCTCGAAGGGACGGGAGGTGAAGTACGAGACGGGCAGGGTGACCCGGCGTTCGTCCCAGGTCCGGACGGTGAGGAAGGTGAGGGTCACCTCCTCCACGGTGCCCCACTCCCCGTCGACGACCACCGTGTCGCCGATGCGGACCATGTCGCCGAAGGCGATCTGGAAGCCGGCGAAGAGGTTCCCGAGGGTCGACTGCGCCGCGACGCCGGCGACGATGCCGATGACCCCGGCCGAGGCGAGCAGTGACGCGCCGAGTCCCCGGAAGGAGGGGAAGGTGACGAGAGCCAGGGCGGCGGCGATCACGCCGATGACCACCGACACCACTCGGGTGAGCAGCGTGACCTGCGTACGGACGCGGCGCAGCCGTGCCGCGTTACGCGTGCGTCCGGCGTATCGCGCGTACGAGGACTCGACGACGGCCGAGACGAAGCGGACCGTCAGCCAGGCACCGCCGCCTATCAGGCACAACAGGAGGATGTGGTCGAGCGCTTCGGCGTGGTCCAGGAGAGGGGGCCAGTCCGTCGCTCGGTACGACCACCGGAACACGGCACACAGCAGGACGACGTACAACGGTGTGCGACAGCGCCTCAACAGGCCCCAGAGCGGGGTGTCGGGGCGGTGCGCGTCCGCGTACCGCGCGAGAAGGTCCGCCGCCCGGCCGACGGTCAGGGCCGCCAGCATCGAGCCGCTGAGGACGATCGCCAGTCGAACAAAGCTTTCCATGGCTCCCCAGTCGACGAATGGAATCCGGTCGTCCTTCTCGCCTCACCGCCGGCCCGCCCGGCAAACACATCCCGCCGCCGTGGCGCCCGACGGGCCCGGCGGCGACCGCCGTCGCCGCCCGGGGGATGAGATCGGTGGGTCGGGGTAGCCGGAACCCGTCCGATCCGACAAGGGAGGAACCGTGGGTCTGGGAGTCTGCATCATCCTGATAGCCGTAGGAGCCATCCTCACGTTCGCGACCGACTGGCAGCTCGACGGGGTCAATCTCGACCTGGTGGGGCTGATCTTCATGGCAGTCGGCATCATCGGCACAGCCGTGTACACCAGCATCCTGCGCCGCCGCCGGATGGTCGTTCCCCCGGTCGCCCCGACGGTGACCGAGGACGACCGCCGGGACCTTCTCTGAGGCGGCGGCAGAACGAGTGGTCCGAGGGACCGCCGCGTCGGTCCACGCGGATCGCCGGCATGCGGGCGTCGCCCTCCTGCCCGGCCCGTGCGAGACCTGGGGGCATCGGGCACGTGCCCTGCCGGGCACGCGTCGTGCACACCTCGGTGCCGCCCCGCCCGTTCGTGGCCGATACCGCCCGCATGGGGAACACGACACCGTCCGGGTACGTCTCCGCGCCGCCCTGTGCGCCGTCGACCCGTGGTCCGCGCCGCACGCACTGAGGACCGACCGGCCCGGCCGCCTCGCCGAGGCGGTCGAGGGGCTGTACCGATCGGACACGGACAGGGCCGCCTTCGGCGCGTACCCCACCTGGCTCCTCAGGATCCCCGGCAAGCTTGGCGAGCCCGATGAGCCCGATGAGCCCGATGAGCCACCGCGCACTCGTACGCTTCACCGGACGCGACCCGCTCCTGCTGGAACGGGCAAGCTCCTGCCGGAACGGGCAAGCGGGGCGGCGTACGCGACGGGCGTGCGCGCCGTCGGCCCGCCCTCCTCGAAGGCGTCCAGCACCGAGAAGAGCCGTCCCGTCACGCTCTCGCCCAGCGCCCCGCGCGCTCCTGTGAGGAGTGCGTCGACCTCGCCGTCCAGGCGCCGACCGGCCGCAACCGGCAGCGCCGGCCCTTCGTCATCGTCACCGCCCCGGCACGACGGGCCGTCCTGGTCGACCCTGGACGACCTGTGGCGGGCGAGCCCGGCTGTCCCGGAGGCCCACCAGCCGTTGCCCGCACGGGACGTGCGCCGGGCCGAGGTCGCACCGGGCGTGATGGAGCGGGTGTACCCGGGCGTCGGGCACCTGCACCGGCATCTGCACGAGGGTGCCCGCCTACGGCATCCGGCGACGTGCTTCAGCCGTTTTCCGAGGCGCCGAGGACGGGCGCAGTGTCGGGCGGCGGCCGGTGTCCTGTCCGATCCGCCCCCAGTGCGGCCTTCGCCGCAGCGGTTTCCCGTTCGAGCCGTTCGGTCAGCAGGCGTATGCGAGCTTCTCGTTCTGCTCCGGTCAAGCCTGTGAGGCCCAGCCTGGCGTCACGTTCTTCCTGGGACATCGCTCCTCCTCATCGGTCATGATCGTTCGGCCACGGCCGACTCGTTGCGCTGCAGCCACGCGAGGGCGGCGGCGCGGTTCTCGGGTGACGAGTCGGGTCCGTCTGCCGCCCAGTCAAGGATGAGGCGTACGGCCTGCGTGCTCCCCGGGTCGGGCACCACGAAGGAGCCGATGCCGTGTTGCCAGGTCGTCCCCACCAGAGAGACGCTGCTGTCCAGCGAGAGCATGCTGAACTCCGGCCGCCCGGCACGTGACCCGAGCAGGCACTCGTCGAACCCGAGCACGCTCCTTCCCCTGCGGATGGCACACGCGGCGCCCATGACGTCCCATCCGTCGAGCAGGCGCACCCGGCGCCAGGTGGAGCGCCGCTCCAGGTCCACGCGCGGGTTGTAGCGGTGGGCGGGCAGGGCGAGCAGGAACTCGCGGGTGGCGTCGAACAGGCCGGAAGAGGTCGCCAGCTCGTACCAGCCACGGTTCGCGTGCTCTATGAAGTGCGGCTCGTCGAAGTCGACGTAGGAGTCCCGCCGGCCCGTCTCCTTGCCGCAGCCGGCCGTCACACCCACGGCGAACACGGGCAGGACAGGCTCCGGCACGCCGCCTTCGAGCACCTCCAAGCCCGCCCGTCTCAGCGGCTCGAAGACCTTCCGGCGCGTCTCCCGCCTCCCCATGTCCACCCCCTGATGCCACCCGATGACCATGCGAGCATACGGAACCGCCGACCGGCGACGACCGGGAGCGGAACCCGCTCCGACGACGTCGTCTCCTCGGCCGTCGTCCCTGGTCGGCGGTCCTGTGCTCAGGCCGTCCAGGTCAGCTGGGTGTCCCGTAGGCCTGGATGACGGTGGCGTTCAGGTCGCACCAGACGGTCGACGTGCCGCCTGACGGCACACGGTTGCCGAAGTGCCGGTACACGTAGCCGTTGTCGGTGCGCTTGCAGTCGACGACCCCGGTGAAGGAAGACCCGGTGCACCTGATCTCGGCTCCCCGGTGACCCCCACTGCCGGTGATCAGACGGGCGGAACAGCTGAGGGCCGACGGGGCGGACGCGGACGCGGACGCCGTGGGCGCGGCGGCCGACAGGCCGCTCGCCGCGAGAGCGAGAGCGGCGACGGTCCCCGCGACGCGCTGACGAACATGCATGAGCACTCCTGCCTTGTGAGGTGAGCACTGACGGTCACTCAGAGGGAATCTATGGCGCGCGGGCGGCACATCATTCGGAATGCGAGAGAGGTGGCGAAGAGTCGCCAACCGCAAGGACGCGCACTCCTGCCCCTCGCCCGCCGAGGCGCTGCGCACCTTCGCCACGGACGCCGACGGCGTCCACGCCTCTTGACACCGGCAGACCGGAAGGTCTTCCGGGTGCCCCGGATCGGCTGAACGCCCCCGCCCTCGGGCGCCGCTGCACCAGGAGGTCCCGCAGGCGTTCCGCACATCGGACGGTCCCCTCCCGGAGCCGCTGTCGCTGCTGCCAGACTGAGCCGCATGGCCGCTGCCCCGAACGCCCCGAGACCGTCGATGCGTGAGCTGATCCAGCGGCGTAGGCGCGCCGAATTCCTGGGTCGGGGTGCCGAACTCGACGCGTACCGCCGGAACTTCGTCCTGGGGACCGAGGATCCGGCGTACCGCTTCCTCTTCCACGTCCGGGGCAACGCCGGCATCGGCAAGTCGTCCCTGGTCCGTGAGATGGAGCGGATCGCCGGCGAGCATGGTGCGGTGACCGCGCGCATCGACGACTCGGTGGGCGGCGCCGTGGAGGTCATGGCGGCGGTCAGCGTCCGGTCCGGCGAGCTCGGGCACCCGCTGAAGGCGGTCGACCGGCTGCTCCACACCTACCGGCAGCGCCGGCACGAGGCCGAGTCCGCCCTCGGTGCCCCCGGCGGCGACCCGACGGGACCGAGCGCGCCGTCTCCGGCCGCGCGCGCCACCGCTCAGGCGGCGCTCACCGGTCTGGGCATGCTGCCGGTCGTCGGGACGTTCGCCGGCGCGCTCGATCCCGGCCAGATCGCGGAGGGCGCCGACCGGCTGCGGACCGTGCTCAGCGCCCGGCTGCGCAGCCATGACGACGTCCAGCTCGTGCTTGATCCACTGTCGGTCCTCACCCCGGTGTTCGTGGCGGAGGTGGGCCGGATCGCGGCAGAGGCCCCGTGGGTGGCGCTGTTCCTCGACACGTACGAACGGACCGCGCCGTTCCTGGACCGCTGGCTGTGCGACCTGCTGGCCGGCGAGCGTTACGGGGCGCTGCCCGGCAACGTCGTCGTGACCCTCGCCGGGCAGCGCTCCCTCGATCCGGTGTACTGGGCCGACTGGGCCGACCTCGTCGTCGACCTGCCGCTGGCCCCGTTCTCCGAGTCGGAGACCCGCAGCTTCCTGAGCGGTCGCGGAGTGCTGGCCGAGTCCGTGGTGCAGGACGTGCTGCGGCTCTCCCGAGGCCTGCCCGTCCTGGTGTCCACCCTGGCGGAGAGCGCCACGCAGGCCGGTGCCGTCGACGACCCGAGCACGACGGCGGTCGAGCGGTTCCTGAAATGGGAGAGCGATCCGGTGCGCCGGGCGGCGGCCCTTGCCGGGGCGCTGCCGCGCCGCCTGGACGAGGACGTCTTCCGGGCGGTGGCCGACGAGACCGGCGCGGACCTCTTCGGCTGGCTGCGGGCCCTGCCGTTCGTGGACGTCCTCGGCGGCCGGGCGCGGTACCACGATGTCGTACGGGCTCCGATGCTGCGGCTGCAGCGGACCACGTCCGCCGACCGCTGGCGGGCCGCGCACGAACGGCTCGCGCGGTGCTACAGGGGCCGTCGGGAGGCCGAGAGCCGGGGCCTCACCTGGCACCTGCGCTGGTCAGAGGAGGGCTGGCGGGCGGCACGGCTGGAGGAGGCGTACCACCTGCTGTGTGCCCACCCGCGCGAGGCGCTGCCCGCCGTCCTGCGCGACGGCATCGACGCCTGCGACGAGGGCCCCGAGGTGGCCCGCCGCTGGGCGGGCACCGTCGCGGCGGCGGGGGAGGACGGCGACGTGGAGGTGCTGCGCGAGTGGGGGAGGGGGCTGCTCGGCGCGCTGCGGGACGAGGAGCGCGGCACGATCGCGGTGCTCGGCATGCTCCTCGACCAGGCCGGACTCACCGACTCCGAGCGGACCAGGGCGCTGTCGGTCAGGGGGGAGGCGCACCGTCGGCGCAGGGAGTACGCGGAGGCCTTCGCCGACTTCGACCAGGCGATCGCGCTGACGCCGGAGGCTCCCCGGCCGTACACGGGGCGGGCGGTGACCCATCGCGATCTGGGGGCTTTCGACCGGGCCCTGGAGGACCACGACCGGGCTTGTGACCTGGCGCCCGACGGTGAGCGGGCCCTGGGGCACCGCGGAGAGACGTACCGACTGGCGGGCCGGCTGGACGAGGCCCTGGCGGACTTCGACCGGGCTCTCGGCAGCGCCCCCACGGAGACCTGGGCCCTGGCGAGCCGCGCGGACGTGCTGCGCCGCCTCGGCCGCCCGTGGGAGGCGCTGACCGATCTCGACCGGGCACTGTCCCTGGAGCCGGACTACGTGTGGGCCCTGGTACGGCGCTCACGGCTCAGGCGCGCGCTGGGCGACGCCGACGGCGGGCTCGTGGACCTGGACCGGGCGCAGGAACTGTCCCCGAACGATCCGTGGCTGGTGGGCGAACGGGGCGAGACGCTGCGGGAGCGGGGACGGTACGCGGAGGCCGTCGCTCAGTACGACCGCGCCCTGGAGCTCGACCCCGGCTACACCTGGGCCCTCGGCAGCCGCGCCCTCGCGCAGCACGCCCTGGGCCGGAGCGATCTGGCGCTCGCGGACCTGGACAGGGCGCTGGGCATGGATCCGAACTACGCCTGGGCCAGGGCGCGGCGGGCCGAGATCGTGGCGGCGGGCACCGGACCGAGGTGAGCGACGGTCATGAGCGGTGGCAGCAGTCTGCGGGCGACCAGGGCGGGGGCGGCGAGCGCGGCCGTGACCGTGAGCCATCCGCCGAGGCGCACCAGGAGGCCGGCCTCGGAGAGGAGCGCCACGGCCAGGACCGGCGGAGCGCCCGCGGCGGCCGTCGCCGCCGGAACCCACCACCGTGCCTCGCGGCCCGAGAGCGTAGGGGCGAGGCGACGCACACCAAGTGGACGCACCACCTTCCGTACGCCCTGGACCATTACCGCGACCGGACACGGTCCGACCGATCGTGGGACTTCCCGACGGGCCGGGGGAACTGACGACTCGTCATTGGTCGCTCCTCGATCACCGTCATCTGTCGCCGGCAGGTGGTGGGGGAGGTCGGTGGAGCGACCATCGCACGGTGATCAAAGGGGTCCTGTTCCGAGATCTTGCCGGGCTCGCGACCGGGCACAGACGGGCGGATGGCGACTTCCCTCGTCTGTAAGGGACCTGAGCGGGCACACGCAGACTATGACCGTTCCCAAGACCGGCGTCCTCGTCCTCGACAGCACCGACCCCGAACCCCTCGCCCGCTTCTACGCCGAACTGCTCGACGCCACCGTCGAGCCGAGCGGTGGAGACCCCGACCTACTGTTGATCTCCGGCGCCACCGGAATCGTCCTGGGCGTCCACCGCGACCCCGGCCACGCGCCGCCGAGCTGGCCCCGGCCGGACGACTCCCAGCAGGCCCATCTGTGGATCGTCGTGGCTCCCGACGCGCTCGACGAGGCCGAGCGCGAAGCGGTCTCCCTGGGTGCACGCCCGGTGACCGCCGAACAGAACGGCACCCGGCCGGACCGGCGCACCGATGTGCGCCGCTACATGGATCCGGCCGGCCATACCTTCGCACTGGCCCCCACTCGTGGTGTTTCACCGTGACACCGAGGGGCAGCCGCTCCACGTGCCGGCCCCTCGCACGAGGCGGCCGCACGGGATATTCGCACGAAACAGGAGGAGACCATGGGGCACCACGAGCGCCGACGCACACTGCCCGCGGATGCGCCGCCACGGACCACCCCCTCCGAAGCCGTCGGTGAAAGCGGCGACGCGGAGGCGCGCCGGGAGGCCGAGGAGGCGGAACGGGGTCGCCGGGGCGAGGCCGCGGACGACGAAGGCGGTATGAGCGCCAAGCGCCAGTCTCCGGGCCTGGGCCGCGAGGAGCAGCGCCGCCCGCTCGGACGGAGGGGCGACGCCGAGCAGGAGTAGGAGGCGCGGGTTGCTCGTCGGCACGACCGCCCGGGTGCTCCGTCACCCACATGACAGTTCGGTCGGCGGACCGCTCGCGGCCCGCCGACGAGCTGCAACCGCGCTGCGACGCCCCGCACCCGGACGTCTCCGACTGGCCGGCGGAGCTCGAACACCAAGCCCTGTTGTGAAAGTGGATCTTTCTTTACGATGGTGACGATGTGGCGCGAGGGGACGGGGCGGACCGGGCTGTCGTGGTGGAGAACGTCCGACTCAGGTCGCTGGCCGACGGAAACAACCCGGTCGGGCCGACCGCCTGGGGCGATGGTCACTTCGTGGACCGCGCCTGCCTCGGTGGTCATGCGAATCCGGTCGGGAGCTGCCCATACGGTCTCACTGAGCGCGTTGTCCTCGGAGTCGCCGTTGAAGCAGCCGACGTTCCAGCGGCGTTCCAGCGGTGGGTCCCCCTGGTCGACGTAGACGCACCAAACCGGGTCGAGAGAGTCGCTCCGCGCCACCACGACCAGCCGGCGGTCGCCGCGGCCGGGAGCCGACTCGGCCTTCACCTCCTCGTCCGAGCTACCGAACATCGCGGAGGTCAGGCCTCCGAGGAGCAACGTCGGCGCGCCGATGACGAGCAGCGCAGTGACCAGCGGCACGCGCAGCGAGGACTTCGTCAGTCCCAAGAGGACCGCCCCGGTCAGCGCGGCCAGAGCGAGCCACCCCAGTAGAAGAACGTACTCGCGAAGCCGGAGCAGCAGGACCGGCGTGCCCTCGTCTCCCGACTCGAGTCCGGCTCCCCCTTTTGCCGCCCGCAGACTCACCGAGTCGGTCGCGCACCGCGCCCAGTCCAGCTCGCCCCGGGCCCCGCGCTCGTAGAGGATCACGCGGTGGAGCCTCGCTCGGCCCGCCCCGGCCCCGGCTCCGCTGGGCGAACCTGCGAGAGACCCTCTGCCACCTCGGGCCGAGCACCGGCGGCAGCTGCCACCCCCTGCAACCCGCGGTCGCCACGAATTCTTTCGGGTCTTGCATGATGACGGGCATGAACACGGAAACATGCGACCCGGCCGAGCTGGCCACCCTCCGCGAGATCTTCGCGTCCCGCCCCGAGGTGGCGCCGCCGGCCGGTTGGGAGGCGGTGCGGTCCTTCGAGGCGGAGCACGGCATCGTCCTCCCGGAGCCGTACCGCACGTTCGTGGCGGAGATCTGCGACGGCCTGCGCGCCGGACCGCCTTACTACGGTCTGCTACCCCTCGCGCAAACGCCCTCGGACTGGGGCGCGGATCGCCCCGCACGCCTGCTCGCCGAGCCCTTTCCGCTCACGGAGGCATGGCTGTGGGAGGCGGAGGGCGACGAGGAGGAACTGTCGGAGGAGGAGTTCGAGGCCCGGACGGACCCCGTGTTCGACCACGGCTCGCTGCTGCTGGGGACCGACGGCTGCGGCATGTACTGGCACTTGATCGTCACCGGCCCGCAGCGCGGTCACGTCTGGCAGATCGCCGGCGAGGGCGCGATGCCCTTCGGCACCCAGTCGCCCGATGCCCTGATGCCCGGCGTCCCTGGCTTCACGGGCTGGGTGACCCACTGGGCCCAGGGCCGCTCCTGGTTCGCGGACGCCTAGGACTTGTCCGGGCGGTCTTGCCCATAGGCTGGGTGCGGCACGATCAAGCCGAACAGGGCATGGGGGTGGGGGGTAACGGGTTGGGCCGGCAGGAGAGGTATCGCAAGGTGATCAGACCGCTGCTGCGAGCCGGGCTCGAGGTGATACCCGACGCGGTTCCGGGCTCGGCGATACCGCATGTCCTGGGGTACGAACGCGAGCGGGTCTTCGGGTTCTGCCTGGTCGAGTACGAGGACCCGCGATTCGTGGAGCGGCTCGACAAGGCCTGGTACGACCTCGCCACGTCCTCCGGCCTGATCGACGAGAACCGCGAGTTCCTCCTCATGTTGCCCAGGGGAACCTGGACCGCCGAGGAAGACCGCCGACGACGCACGATGCACGTCTGGCACCGGGTCCGCCTGCTGGAACGGTGGGACCTCATGGGGGTCGGCGCGGCGACGTTCCTCGGCGTCCGCGCCGGCCGCCCCGGCTTCGCCATGCTGGCCCTGGACAACAGCGTCTGGCTCCTGGCCGACACGTACGAAACGGGTGCGGCCGTGTACGCGGTACGCGATCCCGCCGGCTCCCCAGGAGTCCTGCGCGAGTTGAAGTGGGAGTTGGAGTGGCTCGCCAGGAAGGACGAAGACCGGGAGTTCCGACGTGAAGTCAGCGTTTGGCTGGAGAGCAGGTGACAGCGCTGGACGACAGGTGCGGGCATGGTGGGGCGAAGAGACCGACAGTTGCGGGCCGAGTGGGCTCGGGGCAACCGACGCCGAGGTCCTCGACAGGAACGAAGGCCCGGCGCCGTGGGGGCGACAGGGGCAGGCCGAGAGCGGTCTCGACCTGCGCCCCGGATCATCAGGTCCGAAGCCGGACGACCACGGCCGCCGCTGTCACGGTGCCAAGGAAGACGTAATCGCGATTGTCGTAGCGAGTAGCTGTCGCTCGGGACCGCTACAAGCGGTTGATGGCCCGTTCGACGGTGTTGCGCTTCTTGTACCGCTCCTCGTCGAAACCCGGTGGCCGTCCGCCCCGTGAACCCTTGCGCCGGCGGGCGGCCTGGCTGTCGGTCTTCTCAGGGATGGTGTGCCGGATACCGCGGCGCCGCAGGTGATTGCGGCAGGGTCCGTTGCTGTAGGCCTCGTCCGCGGCGAGACCGTCCGGCTTCTTGCGGGGCCTGCCCGTCCCAAGCCGGGGGACGCGGATTTCCTCCAGCACCGGCTTGAACTGGGTGCGGTCCGCTCGCCGGCCTGGTGGGACCACCAGGGACAGTGGACGGCAGCGGACCGTTGCCGGAGTCCGGACTACGCGTCGGCATGGACCTGGGTGTCGCCTTCCACCCGGAAGGCGACACCCAGGCCCCGGTCTTCACATCCCGTTGCCCCCGCTGACCCGCTCGACCGGGATCCACAGCTGGGAGTCAGTCTCCGCGCCGATCTCCACCGGCTGCGTCCGCAGCAGCTCCGGCCCCGGTCGGCTCGCGTACGGGTTCGAGGGGAACCACTGCGTGAACACGTCCCGCCACAGCTCCTGGAGGGCGCTCGGATACGGCCCGTGGTTGTCGAAGACAGCCCAGGTCCCGGCCGGCACGTCGAGGGCGTCGAGCTCCTCCGCGGCCGCCCCGGGATCGGTGACCACACCGATCCAGTAGTCCACCTCGGCGCCCTCCTCCCGGCTGTCGGTCAGGTGCACCACTGCCGACAGGACCCCCTTCGGCTCCCCGTCGGCCAGTTCCTTCATCCGTACGATCGCCTGCTCGTCCAGGCTCTCCACGTGGGCCGCGGCCGCCGCGTTGACCCCCTCGTGCACGAGGGGGACCCGCGCCTTCCTGCCAACGATCCGAAACGCTTCCTTCTCGACGATCCGATACCGCATGGTCGTACTCCCTTCGACGATGACACGGAAGGACATGCGCGACTGCGCCGTGAGCGTCGCACCCGTGCGCCGGACCTCCCCCGGCCCGATGCCGTGCACCGACCGGAACGCCCGGGCGAACGCCTCGCCCGAGCCGTACCCGTACCGCACGGCCACGTCGAGCAGCGTCCGCTCCCCGCCCAGCACCTCGGCCCCGGCGAGCGTCATGCGCCGGCGCCGTACGTATACGGAGAGCGGCATCCCGGCGAGCGCCGAGAACAGGCGCCGGAAGTGGTACTCCGACGTCATCGCGATCCGGGCGACTTCGGCGATGTCGACCTCCCGGCCGGCCTCCGCTTCGAGGCAGCGCTCGATGTGGTCGAGCGCCTGGTTGAGCTGCTCCAGCACGGGTGCGTGTCCTTCCCTCTGCTGTCTTCACCGTAGGAACCACCACCCTCCCAGGACCCGATGATCCATGCCCGGAACGATCGGGTGACCGACCGCGGCACGTGCCGGGAGCGCCGGGCTCGCGTCGAGTCTGTGGTTTACGCCGCGACGACTCCTACGGTCTTCGTGCGGGGCAGGGACGACCGGCCCCGGCGAAGAAAGGGCACCGCTCTGCTGCCCGGAGAGCTCCTTCGAGGGATTCCAGTGCCGCCCCCGAGCTGGAGCAAAGGTCCGGGGAGCGCAGGCCGACGGCGTACGGGGAGGCCCAGCAGGCGGCCCCCGAGGGGCTGGACCCGGCGGCCGTACGGGGGAGGCCGGGCGGCAGCGGGTCTCAGACTGCGACGGAGAGCAGGTCCACCACGAAGACGAGCGTCGAGCCCGCCGGGATCAACGGCGAGGGCGACTGGTTGCCGTAGCCGAGGCGCGGGGGAACGACGATCTCGCGCCGACCGCCGACCTTCATCCCCCTGATCCCGCGGTCCCAGCCCTTGATGACCCTGCCACCGCCCAGGGCGAACTTGAACGGCTGGCCCCGGTCCCAGGAGGCGTCGAACTCCTTCCCGGACTCGAAGGTGACCCCGACGTAGTGAACTCGGACGACCCTGCCCGGCTTCGCCTCGAGCCCCTCCCCGACGACGAGGTCGCGGATGGTCAGCTCGGTGGGAGCGTCACCCTCCGGAAGGTCGACTTCGGGCTTCGTCAGTTCACTCATCGCAGCCTCATTCACTCTCCGCCGGAAGCCCTCGTACGGGCCATCCGGCGCATGGTCACTCCATGCGGTAGCTCACCACGCTACCGAGGACGCTGATCTCCTGGAGCGCACCCAACGCGACGGAGCACGGCACGCAACGTGACTGGACGTGCTACGGCTTCGGTGCCGCCATGGTGAGGCCCGAGCTGACCGGGTGCTCGTCGTTGACAAGGACGAGCCGGTTCCCGGCCCAGGTGTCGAGCCGAGCGCACGCCGAAACGGGGTCGTACGCGGCGGTGGGCAGCTGGGGCACGCGCTTGAGGCCGGTGTCGTCGAGCCGGTAGGGGACGTCGAAGGCCGTGTTCCAACCGTCCAGGTCCGCGGCAAAGCGCTCTTCCGCTTCCGCCGGGTCCATACCCAGATACTGACCGATCTCCGCCCAGGAACTGCCCCGTTCCCGCTCGTAGGTCACGGCCGAGACCAACGCGCGCTCCGCGAGTTCGATGAGCTGGAACGCCTGGCTGACCCGGCCTCCGGGGCCGGCGTCAGGATCGTTCTCGGTGGCGACCAGGCCCGCCGCGCCATCGGCGACGGCCACGGCGTGATCGCACAGGACCAGGCGTGCCAGCGCCTGGCGGGTGAATCGGGCACGGTCGGCGTCATAAGGGGTGGTCTCAGTCACCCGCACAGCCTCCCAGGCCGTGCCCGCATCGAGTACCCGGTTTCGCCGGGGCCGTTCTCCGCTCGGCGGCTTGCTGATCGTTCCAGACCTCGCACGTCCCCACCCTCGAAAAGCTCACACCGGACCTCCGTATGAAACGATCGGTCATCGGATGGCGTACCCGTTCCACAACGGGCCGCCGGCCAGGTCCAGGACCTCTGTCACGACCTCGGTGAAGACTTTCGCATCCCCGGCGATCGCCTGCGGGGCGGCTTCGGACAACGCGCGGTGCACCGCCGGGTCGGCCGCGGCCAGCCGCCGTGACAACCACTTGCCGGAGCCGAGCCAGTGCCCGCCGATCAGCAGGACCAGTTCCGAGGCGCGCTGGAGCATGTGGGAGACCAAATACACCCGCTCTGCGGGCTCCGTGCAGCCACGCAGGTCGTCGAGCAGGTCGGTCAGGATGTACCGCTGGTAGTCACGCTCCTGCTCCGAGAGCGGCGGCGGGCCCGCGGCCCAACGCTTACGTGCCTCGTCCTGAAGTGAGGCGCCCAGCCCGTCTCTGTCCACCAGGAGCGTGCCGTCGGCACACATGGCGAGCAGTGGCGATCTCCGCTTCGCGGTCTCCTGGTCGACGAAGCTGTGCCAGACGGCCTCCGTCTGCACGAACAGCTCCACCGGCCAGCCGCGGTACACGAGGTTCTCCCGGTGGGGCGCGGGCGGCCCGTCCAGGAGAACCACCATGTCCAGATCGGATGTGGGCGTCCGGCGGTCGGTCAGCACGCTGCCGGCGAGAAAGGCCGCCTGGGCGTCGGGAAATCGATCCTGCACCAGTTCGCGGGCGGTGAGCACGGGGTCGTCCATGAGCGCAGCGTACGTGCGGCGTCGGTCCCTCCGGTCCGTTGCCTCCGACAGGGCAGGGCATCTCTGGCCCATGACCCGGCCGTGTACTGTGCGCAAGTAGGCGAGCAGTTTACGGATGGACCAGCGCGTGAAGGGCTGGCCGAGCCTGGCCGGTCGGGTGGTGGCCGTCCTGACGACGAAGTCTTCGTCGTCAGGAGTGAGCAGGCGGGAACGACTCTTGCCCACCGACGATCCAAACAGACCAGGTTGGTCTCGTCGAACTGGTGGATCACGTCGCGGACGGTGTCCTCATAGGCCTGCACCAGTCGGAGGATCATCGGAAGTCGACCCCCGCCGGCCGCATCATCACACGCCGGTAGCGCACCGAACCGGTGTTGCCCCGGCACATCCCACCGCTACGACTACCCACCTGGCGAACCCATGCGGTCAGAGCACCAGCCGTAGGCCTTTAGGGCCAGGGGTGTACGAAACGTCCGCCCGGTATCTTCCTGGCCACCACCATCCACACCAGGCCGCACCCCGATCCACATCGAGGCCATCAGCAGCCCGGCTGCACCTGGATGTGCCGGTCTGGTACTCGAACGCTCCGGGAAGCCTCTGCTCCTGTGGAACGCTCCTCACCACGGATCAGACCGCCCTCTTCTTCAGGAGTGGGAACGTCCTTGTCCTCCAGGTTCCCGGTACGGGCCCTCAGTCCGTCGCGGACGACCGCTCGGGCGCGCTTCGCGGACTCCGGGTGGCCGTCCAGGTGCTCCAGCATGCGGCAGGTGCCCACCAGGATCGCCGTCAACTCCGGCACTTCCAGGTCCCGTCGCACCACACCAGCCTGCTGGGCGCCGTCGAGGAGGGCGACGAGCACCTCACGGAGGGCGCGCCCGGCCTCAGAGGTGGCGGCCCGGACATCGACTCCTGCATCCGCGAGCGCCGCAGCGAAGGCATTCTTGACGGGAGACTGATCCAGTACCAGGTCGAAGAACGCGAGGAGGGCGTACTCCGGCCCGGGCTCGGCCATCAGGCGGCGTCCCTCCTCGGCCAGCCGTTGCAATCGTCGGACGAGTACCGCTTCCAACAGCGCTTCCTTGGTGGGGAAATGCCGGAACACGGTGGCGATGCCGACCTTCGCCTCCCGGGCGATCTCCTCCGTGGACGCGCCGGTGCCCCGCTCGGTGAAGACCGCCTCAGCGACCTCCAACAGCCGCGCACGGTTCCGCCGCGCGTCGGCGCGTAGGGGCTTCGCGCCTGTGCCGGGGGGAGTCTGATCTGTCGTCAAGTGATCCTCGCCATGCCTGGACAAACGGAGTGGGCTATCCGTATCGTCAGAAACGGAGTCGCCTATCCGATTATAGGCGGCGGGATCACGGAGGTCAGCCATGTCTGCACCAGCTACGCCCCGCGAGATCTTCGGGAAGTTGACGGGCCTCATCTCGGCGGGCAAGTGGAGCGAACTCTCCGGGCTCTACGCGGAGGACGCCGAGGTGGAGATCGTCTTCTCGCCGGTTCCCCCACGCCGCATCCACGGCCGGGCGGAGCTCCGTAAGCGCTTCGATGCCCTGGAGGCCTCTGACGCGATTCGCCTACGTGCCGAGAACATCCGCATCCACGAGACCGGCGACCCTGAGGTGGTGATCGCCGAGTTCGACTACGAGGGCCTGTATCCCGCCACCGGCCGCACTTTCCGCACCGCCAACATCCAAGTGCTGCGCGTCAGGAATGGCCTGATCATCGAGACCCGCGACTATCACGACCACCTCGCCTTCGCCGCGGCGGACGGACGTGCGAGCCAGTTGCTCGCCGCACTGGACCAGCAAGGGTGACTGGTGCATGACCGAGAGTCGGGCTGCGCCGGACACGGCGCATGAAGTCCCGCGATCATGCTGGGCGCCAGCCCGGCAGTGGTAGCGGCTCCCTCGGGAAGTGACCTTCACCAGAGTGGTGAGCGGCGTGGGTTGGACGAATGGCAGTGGTGGGAGGCGAGTTCGACGGCGGTGCGGTTGTGGCGGATCAGCAGGTGCTGCATGCCGTTCGGGGGCGCCTCTTTGTCGGTGTACGGCTCCGGCCCCCCAGCTGCGTACGGATGCGTCCCCGACTGACTGCGCGCGTTCTTGGTCCAACTGTGCCGAGATCACAAGATCGTCTCTGGTGTAGGCGGCTTGTCCACGATGGCCGCGTCGGGCCTACGACGGGGTGGTCCGGCGCCGGCCTGGGGCACCCTCAAGGCGTCCATGACCGCATCGGAGACGGTGGAGTCGTTGGCGGTGCTCCCGGCAGACGCGGGTGATCTTGGTCGCGACCCGCGTCTGCCAGGAGCTTCGTCGTTACGCAGGACTGTTCAGCTCGCGGTCAGCACCGCCGACCTGGAACGGATTCACTGCCTCATGCATCCGGCACAGGCGTGGCCTGGTGGTAGTACATCCGCCACCCGGATTCGTCATCCAGCTTCCGCCAGATGGAGCTCCTCCGGGCCCGCCTGCCGTCGATCATGGTTTCGAACGTCAGATGCACAATCCCCGGCGCCAATACAGTGCCCGTCATCTCGCCAGGCACGTACTGCGGGCCGTCATCAGCTGCACCCTGCATGACAGGCAGCGCCGAGAGCATCGACTGGCGATCCCACCTGCGCCCTGAGGCACCCACTTCCACGAACTCCGGATCGAGGAGTTGATCCGCCAATGCCCTGGATGACCGTCCGGCTGGACTCAGCAACTGCAACTCTCGCTTGATGACCTCGGCCACGCTGCTTTCCACGTTCATTCGAGCATCTTGCCCCGGCTGACCTGGGCATTCGCAAGCGAATTGAGGAGCCGACCGCGCCCGTTGTCCTGCTGAACCGGCGCCACGCCGCCCACTGGGCGACGTCCTTCTCTCGCTCCATGGCTTCAGGCGGTTCCTCTTTCCGACCCCGCGGACCGAGCAGGGCGGCATCGGCCCTGCCTCGACGAACGACAGCGCGGCGAGGTCCTTGACCTTGCGTGGGTCGAGCTCGCTCACGACGTTTCCCTGGCGTCCGGGTAGGCGGTGAAGGGACGGGTGCCGATCAGCTCGTCACAGACCGACAACGGTCGACGGCCGACTACGCTCCGGGTGACGGCGGCCCGGCTCAGCAGGGTTTCCAGCGGCCCGGTCTTCTGTCCCGGAGACGGCTGGTGTCGGGGCTGGGTCGGGAGGTCGCCGGTGGTGGTCGAATGGAGCACGACCTGGGATTTCGCTGCCTTGACCTCGACCAGCTGGTAGGGCCGGACCTTGCGGGCCGGTACCGAGTAGAGATTGCCGCCGACGGCGACCAAATGTCGGCGTACTCCTCAAAGTGCTCAGCCGTGTACAGGTGAACGTGTCCAGCCGAGTGCCGTATCGGGCGGAGCAGATGGCCGGGCAGCGTCGCACGGTGTGCCCGGGCAGGAGATGGGCAGCGCCAGAAACCTGCGTGACGAGGCTACGGGCCTTTGGCATGATCGCTTGGTTGTCGCTGTCCGGTTCTGGAGGAACACCACGGCCATCAACTACGAGCTCGCTCCGGCCTGGCTGCCGTGGTCTGCCGTCGATCCCGATCTCATCGCCTTCGCCTGGGACGAAGCGGAGGCAACCGAGATCACCACGGTGATCGCCTCGATGGTGCCTCCTGACGGTGCCGGGTGGGAAAAGGAACATCGCTTCACCACCGAGGTCACGGCGCTCCTGGCCGCCCGATACGGCCGGTGGGCCTGCGGATGGCACTGGGCGGTCGGCGAGGGCGGTGGTGGTGGCGTCGTCACCCACTGGTGCTGCGCCTCCCACTCCATGGGTGAGCCCGCAGCAACGGCCGCCAAAGTGGTTGCGTCGCTGTTGGAGTGGCGCGACTGGCTGGAGGAGTTGGCGGAGCGGTTCGAGCAGTTGGCTCCGCCCGACGGGACGGATGCCGAGGATCGCAGCTGGCACCTGGAACGGGCCGCTACCCGACTCGTGACCGTGGTCATGGACCGCACTGGTGCCCAATGCGGCTGGTACGGGCTATGCCACACGGTGCTGACGTGGTTCCTCTCTTCCACGGGCATGGGGGCGGAAGGGGCAAAGAACGCGGTCGACACCGCGATCGGCGGACGGTTCAAGAGCTGGACCGTGCCCTCGCGGACCCTGATCGATGCAGTGGGAGAGGATCTCGCGGTAGATCTGACCGGAGTGCAGCCCTACCGTGAGCGCTGACGCCTTGGCCGTCTGGGTCCAGATCAGGAACCGGATCGACTGGACTTCCGCGGCCGGTGAGGTGCCGGCCCCGGTCGAGCCCATCGTGGACGGCCTCACCACCTGGTGCGGTGAGGGGAGCCGTTCCTCGGACCTCGCTCGGGGCCACCGATTGCTCGCGGCGCTGGCTCAGTCGCGCACGGACGCTTCCCGTAGGCGTCCCCTCACCTGCGCGCTTCTGACCGGATGGCAGCAACTGGTCCTTGGCATGCCTGGGGTTCAGTTCCGACAAAGCGACTCCTTCGCCAAGGGCGGCCGGGAACGCTACGCGCTGACGTCACACACCCAGCTCGACTTCGAGCACTGTCTGCGAGAGAGCGCCGACCCGCGAGTCCCCCTGGCCTCCCGCGCGGCCAGGGCCTACCTCGACGTGGCCTTCTTTCACCCTTTCCCGGACGGCAACGCCCGTCTCGCCATGCTCACCCTCGCCTACGTCCTGGAGCTGGAAGGAGTCCGACTGGACCAGGTCGGCCCCTTGCAGACCACGCGCTACGCGGACGATGACGCCGGGGCGGCAGACCTGGCCGCCCTGGTCTTCATCCTCATCCGCTCGACTCACCAACGGGCCACCGGATTCCCTCACTGAGGCAGCAGCCTTCCTTCGAGTTCTCCTGATCAGTCCTGCCGGGAGATGAGTACGTAGACCCGTACACGGCTGAGCACATTCATGCGTACGCCGACACCAGGCAGCCCTTGCCGACCGGCCGCAGATGCCGCTCGGCCACCGGATACGGGTCGGCGGCAGCGGCTTGAGGGCCGCATGGTCGTGTGCCGCACGCTCTCCGATGACCTGCTGGCGAGTCCTGTGGGCCTGGGCCTGTCGCTGTGACATCCACGTGGTGAAGGCAGCGTCCATCTCCTCGATGGACGAAAAGGACCGGCCGGACAGGACGTGGTTGCGGACGATGAGAACCTGCCGCTCGACCCGGGCCTTGCTCGTGGGCCGGTTGTCGGAGCTGTCGGCGGGCCTGCTCACCGGCATCTATGCCCCGAACGGCACGGGCACGATGTTCTTCGCCGTCCTGACCGTCACCGCCCAGCCCGGCCCCGGCTACATCCCGGAGAAGATGCTGAAAGTCAACAGGTTGCCGTGACCGAAGGCAACCACGGCGGCCCGCCGAAGGGCATCGCCGTCGACTCAGACCCGCCGGGCCACCCGGTCACTTACCTCGGACCGAACTCACAGCTCGCGGACAGCTGTTGCTCGGTGCGAGCCCGGGTGGATAAGCCAGGCCGCGATCGCCACATGCACCAGGCCTCGCCGAGCAGCTCCGCACGCCCCCGTACAGCAGAACCCGTTGCCCACTGTCGAGCCCCGTGAGAGGATCAAGGTTCAACGGTCCGTCCCCTTTCATTTGCGCTGCGAAGCGCAAATGAAAGGGGACGGACCGTTGCCATGTCCACGGTTTCGAGCACTCCATCAGGATCTGCGAACGACAGGTACCGTTTGATGTACACAACAGAGCTGGCAGAGGCGTGCATCGAGGATGCGAGCAACACCTTGGTTGCGCCTTCGCTGTTGCATGACAACGAATTGATCAGGGACTTCTTCGGGACCGTAATCACGCCAGAGGACCTTGATTCTGGCTCGCCCGACCTCGCGCAGAAGACCGTCTATCTGTGCGGCGACCTATCCGGGATCAGCAGCCACCAACTGCATGCGGCCGCCCGGGTATTCGTCGTCCGGGAACTGTCACACGGCTACCACGAGGATGTCGACAAGCCCTGGACCCTCGTCGACCTCGGCCGAGTTCCCCTCCGCGTGCACGGCGTCGGCGTGTACTACCGCCGTTTTTTCGAAATCGGCGCTGATCACTTCGGACGGATCTGCGCGGAACACGCGTTCCAGTCCCTGACGGAGTCCACCAAGCCCGGAACGGCCCATCGCAGCGGAATCTATCTGACGCCCGTCACGCGAAACGGTGACGAACTGCATTTCCGCCTGCTTCGGTGCTCCACGAATCTTTCAGGGCCGACCGAGAGCTTTTGTCCGACCGACACGCGCATCATCGAGGCTCTGAACCGCGAGGCGGCCACCGTCTTCCGGGACCAGGCACCGCTGAATCACGTCCTTGCCCAGATCTACCACAACACCCTTGCCACGGCCGAGCGCAAGCAGTCCAAGGCCAAGATCTCGGCCCACGCCGACAAGACCAAGGACATGCCGGTCAATGGCATCATGGCCTTCTGCACCTTCTATGACGGGCTCGACAGGCTGCAGCCCCTGGCCGAAGACGCCTTCGACTACGGAGTGAAGGGTGCCAGCGGGCTGACCCAACTCCACTTCCGTCTCAAGGACGCGACCGAAGAACGCGACGGGGCTGCGTTCCCTCCGCAGTTCAGCCTGACTCTTTACCCCGGCTCCGTGTTCTTCATGCCGCTGTCCACCAACCGACTTTATACGCATGAAATCCGGCCCTCGACGTTGGACGCCGAGTTGCTCCCGACTCGCCTGGGATACGTGGTGCGCTGTTCGAGCACCGAAGCCGTCCACAAGGACGGACACACGTTCCTCAAAGTCGCCGGAGATTGGGTGAGACTGGAGCCACCCACACCGGCCGGCATGAACGAGCTGCGCAGGCTGTACGCCGAGGAGAACAAGACCTCATCCTTCATTGATTACGGCGGCAAATTTCTCTTCAGTATGAACGCGGGAGACTACATTGCCCCCCGAATCTAGAATCTCGGACGAGATCCTCTCCTGCGTTTTGCCAGTCGAGGATAATCTCTTTTCGGAGCTGTCCGCGTCGGCTCATTTGGAAGACGTAGGAAAAGGTCGGCGGGGCGCCACGCTTACCAAGATCGACGAGGCGGGCGGTGTGCCTCTCGTGCGTACTACCACTCGATACGGCAACCCGACGCAGCGCTTCCGGGTGGTGCACGAACAGCTGGCGCAACAGGTTCAAGAACATGCGGCGCTGCCGGTCGGCTTCAACAATGCTCTCATCGAGAGCTATACGAACGCTTATACAACCATGGGCGGCCACTCCGACCAGGCTCTCGATCTGGCCGACGAGTCGTTTATCGCCGTCTTCTCCTGCTACCAACACCCCGAAGCGGGCCCGCCGAGAAAGCTGATCTTCGAATCAAAGGGGCCCGGTTGTGAGAGGTTCGAGATCCCTCTCGCCCACAACAGTATCGTCGCGTTTTCTGTCGAATCGAATAGGCGACTCAGGCATAAAATCGTATTGGAAAAGCCTGTCCAGGCGGCGGATAATCAATGGTTGGGTGTAACTTTTCGAACCTCAAAAACCTTCGTTCGGTTTCGAGACGGACATGCATACCTCCCACAGGGTGCACGCCTCGTGTCGGCCGACGATGAGCAGAGGCGGGAGTTTTACCAACTACGGCGCCGTGAGAACAACGAAACAGACTTCATCTACCCCATGTTGACGTACACCATCAGCGAGAGCGATCTGATGCCGCCCGTTTGACCTTCAGGGCTTTTGAACAGTCCTCGGGGGAGAGTCGTCAAAAGCATGGACAGGACCACGAGGACGGCGTCCGCCGTGCCGATCAGGAGCCACGGTTGAGTCTTCTTCGGCCGACGGAAGTCGAGGGTGGAGCGAAGCGCGCCCTGGGCCTGGTCCACGAGCTCTCAACCGCCCTTCTACATCTTCGAGATCACCAACCCGTCGGTGCCGCGAACTGTCGGCACCGTCCTGTACTCGTGCTTGATCTCGTCGGCCATGCCGTTCCGCGCCCCCAATGGACTGTTCGTACCAACTGCCTCGCGAGGATAGGGACTCCGCGAGGAACTCGGAATCACCCATGTCCCCTCGGTGCTGAGCTCCGCGAAGAGGTGAGGCGAAGACGGCGTCTTCATCGTTGAGCAGAGCGGTGGCGGTGGGTCTGGTCGGGATCGCCGGCAGAGGCAGAGGCAGAGGCAGACAGGCCGCAGGGGAGCCTGGGCAGGCCCCTCGGATAGCGGCTTGTCCACCCTGGTGGAGGCGCGCTGGGGCGGGCAAGTCTGGTCGGACGCCCTGGCTGTAGTGGGTGGAGGAGAGGGTGCGATGTGCGGTTTCGAGACGGGACAGGTGGCCGTACGGCGCGATGCGCCTCGCATGGGGCGGGTGTGGAGCGAACGGGCGCTGCGTATCGTCGCCGACACCGATCAGGCGCTGGTGGCCGCGTGCGTACCTGGAGCGGAGGTCCGATGGCCTGCCCTGGAAGAGGCACCGTCGACAGCCGAGGTCGATGCCGACAGCGCTGCTCGGTTCGCACGCCTCGTACAGCACGATTTTCGCCTGTCGGCTGCCTTGGCTGTCAGGAGGGCTCAGGAGAGGTGTTCGCCGGATGCTGGGGGCATCTTCCGCCTCCCAGATGAACGTGTCCCTGTCGGCCCTGGCTCCCCTGAAGGGCCAGGTACCTCATACCTGGGTGACGCGTTCGTTGGGATGCCGAAGCAGTTCTCCGCGCGGATAGGCTCCTGGCGAGGCGATGGCATCCGCGCACAAGAAGATCCGTCCACGCGTTGTTCTTCCCAGGATCTCGTGTCGCCAGGTGGGGAGAGAGGCAGACAGGGCGTGGCGACCCGACGGATTCTCAGCCACCCGGAAATGCTCGCCGAGATCGAAAACCACTGCCTCAAGGCTGTGCCGGCCGAGCGCCCGACCTCGCCGCCCTCACCAGTCACGTCCGACCCTTCGCCCGGATGCTCACCGAGCGCCGGGGTGAACGGCGACCACAGTGGCTCGATGCCGTCCGCCAGGACGACCTGCCCGCCCTCCACACCCTTGCTGCAAGCATCGACCGAGATCGAGACGAGGCCATCGCCAGCCCGCCCCTGCCCTGGAACTCCGGCGCCGGCGAAGGCCAGGTCAACCGCATCAAGATGCTCAAACGCCAGAGGTTCGGCTGTGCAGAATTCCACTCCTCCGGCAACGCGTCCTGCTTGCATGAGTCGAGGTGGGATGAGGCCGACCGGATTCGAACCGACGGCCTCCCACATGCGGTGAAGGCGCGACAACCACTGCGCTACGAGCCCCATCCCGCCCGCGAGCTCGTACTGGCCAGCGGTGACGGCCACCGTGAACAGCACGATGATGGTGACCGCGGGCATCTGCACGGGCATCAGGTCAGGGAGGGTTCCGGGCACTGGCCGGCGGGCCGGGAGGCCTGGGAAGGTTCCGGGCACGAGGGGTCGGGCGGTGCCTCCGAGCGACCCCTTGGTGCATTCGACGGAGCTACGGCAACCCGCTCGTGGCGCTGTCCTGCGTCCATGCCGAACCCGTTCCCCGGGTCTTCCGGGACGGCGGCGCGCTGTTCGCGGACGGCTCCACCTTCACCCCGGCGCGGATCCGCCTGTCGGCGTGCGAGCTGAAATGCGGGCGCGGGGGAGCCGGGTTGCAGGGCGGCCGGGGGCTGCGGTGGAATCGGGCGGGCTGCGCACCTGCGGTCCAGGCGGGGAGGGATCGGTTCATGGACGGGACGACAGCGCTGGACGGCGTGCTGCGGCAGGCACACGTGGTCCAGGTGAGCGGGGTCGGGGTGGACGGAGAGATCCGAGTGGACCTCTCCGATCCGGCGGAGTCGGCCCGGCTCAGGACGGCCATGACCGTGGAATCGCTGCCCGGGTCCCACTGCATGTGCCTCGGGGACGTCCGCTTCGAGGTGTTCGATCGGGATGGCGGGCGGCTTGCAGTCGTTGTCCTGCACCACGGGGCGACACTGAGGTGGGGGCGGTGGGAGGGCGACGCCGTCCTCGCCGACGGCCGCTTGCTCCTGACGTGGCTGGACGGGCACGGGATGCCCGGCCCCATGCAGCAGTTCGAGGCCGATCGGCAGCGAGCGGAGAAAGGGGTCGAAGAGGAGCGCACCTGGCTGGCCGCGATGCCCGCCGGACTGGAGGGGCTCGCCGACCGGATCCTTGACCTCTCCCGCACTGGCGGCAGGCCTTCCCCTGAATTGCTCGCGGAACTCACGGACCGACTGCAGCTGACGTTCTCCGACCCGGTGGAGCGGGTACTGGCCCTGCTCGCCTGGCACGGTTCCGGCAGCGGGCGCTGTTCCGGCTACCCCCTCCACGAGGGCGTGCCTGGCGAGCTGCTTGGCAGGGTGCCGATCGCCGACCTGCTCGCCGGGCTGGCCGACCCGCGGTCTGAGGAACGGCACGACGCCGGGGCCGTGCGGTATCTGGTGGGCTGGAAGGCCCGCTCGCACCAGAAGCGGGACGTCGCCGGCCTGCCCGAACCGCTGCGCGCCCGCCTGCTGGCGCACGCCCGCAGCTCTGGAGACTCCGACAAGCAGCGCCGCGCAGAACGATGGTTGGCATCCCCACGGGCCTGAAACCCGCCGGAGTGTTCAGTGGTCGGTGAAGGCTGCGCGGTCGGCAACAGGGAGTTTGCTCGTGCGGGGATGGTCCCGCGCCCCCAGGGGATCAGATATCGCAACATCTGCTCCGCTGCGACGGAAGCAAGAGCGATGAGCACTTGATCTTTCAACTGTCCCCCCCCCGTGAGCTGATCTGTCTGCGAGCGCTGAGCCCCGCGGCCACACCGGTCGTCCCACAGGACTGCGCCCTTTCCCCTGGCAACGACCGTCGGTTTACCGCGCGACGTCACCGACTCCGCAGCTTCCAGCTGGACGAGGTCGCAGACCTCCGTCCCACACGGCTCTGCGATCCGCAGGTCACGCCGCGCCGGACTCGGGGGCCGTAATGGCTCGCGGCTCGCGGAAAGATGCCCGGTGACGGCATCACTCACGTGGCTGACGCGGTATCCCTAGACCGTCCACGATTCACCCCATCGCGTGACGGGATACTTTTACGGTGTGGAAACCGAGGGGAGGGAAAATGAGCCGTATCGCCGAATTGTGGGCCGCCGGAGACGTGCCGGAGTGGGACGGGTTGTATCGGGCGGACGGTTCGGCACGCGAGGTTGAAATCGACTCCGCCGCGCTGTCGTGGTTCGACCTGGGAGCGCCGCTCGATCTGGAGGAGTTGCTGCGTGGCGACCCCGAAGGGATGACCACGTACGGCATTCACCCCGACTGCTTTGCCGAGCTGCCGGATGGCTCCGGCTTCGTGTGTGGGGGCGATGGGGCCCATGGCTCGGAGGGCTTCTTCGCACGGCTCGACACCGACAGGAATCTCGTGTGGGTGGTGTCGATGGGCGACTCGAACCCGTTCGAGAAGGTGGAGGTCCACGGAACGGCCGCCCGGTTCTTCAACAGCCTCGGCAACTCGATCGAGATTGATCTGACGGATCATGACTTCCAACTCTGAGCAGACACGGACCGAGAGCGGCAAAGGTCACCACCGATAGGGTCCCGCTTACGGAACGCTGTTGTTTTGATGCCGTGCTGCTCTCCGTGAACGTGGGGATGGCCCCACGGACCATGTCTCGTACACCGAGTGGGTCTTACTGGCAGTTTCGGAACGAGTCTGTCCGAGTGCTCCAGGTGGCAACTGGCGGAGGTGAGTTGACACCTTGACACCTTGACGCCGGCCCTGCGCATGCGGCCTTGCTGATCGTTCCCGAATGAGTCTCCCTTGACATCACTCAGCCTTCGCTGGCAGGAGACGATGAGCTACTGAGGCATCTCAGACGCCTACGAAGATCATTCTGGAGCGATCGCTAACGTGGCGTTGATGGAGGGGGTTGATGAGTGTGGGGGAGTGGAGTCGGGCGGAAGCGGTCGCGCTCGTGCAGCGGATCATGGAGGCGGCCTGCTCTTCTGAGGACGAGGTGAACGACTGTCTGGACAGGCTCGACAGGGCTCTGGCCTGCCCGTCCGGCTACGTCAGCGGTTTGGTCTTCTGGCCGTCGGAGCGGGAGTTGTCAGCCGGGGAAGTGGTTGATCAGGCTTTGGCGTACCGGCCGATTGCCTTGTGAGGCCGGAATCCAGCTACGGAGCCAGATCACAAGGAAGCGGGGAGGGGACATCGCCGAGGGTGTGCGAGAGCGGCCGAGCTCCGTGGTGCCGGCGATGAGGCACGGTGGTCGTTACCGGGGCGGCACGCTGCTCGTCACCATGGGCCGGCGGCACGGCGGTTGCCACCGGTTGCGGCCCCCGCGTTCCGGTCACCGTCGGCGCAACTCACTGAACCAGCGCACGATCGCCGACGTGGCCTCGACATTGGACCCCAGGTGACGGGATCCGTGGTACTCGACAGAGCCGAGATCGACGACCGGCGCGACCACGCCACTCCTGAGCAGAGCCGCTTGGCAGTGTTCGGTGTTGGCGGTGACGGCCTGCTCGTCCCCGGTCGCCATGTAGAGACGGACCGGGGTCCGGGGAGCCCAGTCGGTGCATACGGCGTCGGTTGTGCGCAGCGCCGTCGCCAGTGCCCCCTTCGGGTGTGCGAGCATCTCGCGGCCGTGCTCGGTCAGCAGCTGG
Organism: Streptomyces sp. TLI_105; assembly: GCF_900105415.1. Taxonomy (GTDB): domain Bacteria; phylum Actinomycetota; class Actinomycetes; order Streptomycetales; family Streptomycetaceae; genus Streptomyces. The sequence continues at coordinate 8,436,495 of NZ_FNSM01000001.1, forward strand.
TCCAGAGCTCCCGGGGTGCCTACTCAACTTGATTGGGTGATGTCGGGTGGTGTGGGCTATCGGTCACCTGCGCTGGTGGCCGCTGGCCCATATGGGCCGGCGCTCGGTGTGCATACTGTGACCAGCAGAGGGGCCGTCGTCCGACCGAACGGCGATGGGTGGGGCCGATGGCCACGGGCCGGGCCGGACGATCAAGGAGACCAGCGATGGATGTCGAGGAAAGCTGGCGCCGTTACGGGCTTCGCCCCGTCGGCGCGGACCTCGACGAGATCCGTGCACTCCTCAGAGAGCACACGGCGCGTGAGCGACACGTCCAGGGCGAGGGCGACACCGAGCTGATGAGGCTCTGCTGCTTCCAGCTGTTCAACAGCGGCGACCTCGACGACGTGCTCCTGATCTGGAGTGCGAAGCAAGCCAGCTTCGACGCAGCGTGCTCGATCGATATCGAATTCCTGCTTGGGCACGGGCTCGACGCGACGAAGGCTCATCTCTCGGCCAACCGTGCACCTTCTGCCGCGGCGGCGCTGGATCGACTGCGCAAGCTCGAGGCGGACGGTGAATTCGAGGGCTTCTCAGTGGAGGAGCGCTCCGCCTCCTACGACCGGTACTACGGCGACTGACGATTCTGCAGCGCAGCGCCGCTCAGCCGTCCGTGATGAGGCCGGTGCCCGCAAGGCAGCCGTCGACGAGGTCCGCGCGGTACTGGATCTGCTTGAGCCGGCGCTTCACGGCCTTGGTGATCTGGCCCAGGTCGGCTGCGGCGAGGTTGCCGATGTCGCGTTTGACCAGCGACCAGATGCCCTCCTGCGGGTTCAGGTCCGGCGCGTAGGTGGGCAGCTGGAACAGGGTGAGCCAGGCGGCGTTCGCGGCGATGAACTCCCGCATCCCGGCGGTCAGGTGGAGGCGGACGTTGTCCCAGACCAGCACGATCGGTCCGCCGAGCTGGATGCGGGCACGTACCAAGAGGTCGCGAAGGTCCCGCCAGCCGAAGCCCTTCGGCTCGCCCTTGCACCCTCGGTACTCGCGGATGGCGTAGATCAGCCGGGACCGCTCGCCCGGCTTGTAGCAGGCCATACCCGCCATCGACACCCGTCCGGAACCCCGGCCGCGAACCCGGACGACCGGGGTCTGGCCGATTCGCCCCCAGGTTCTGGAGCGCGGCGGCGTCATCGACTGGCCGGCCTCATCCTCGAAGACGATCCAGCCGTTACATGCCGCCGCACAGCTCTTACCCGCGGCCAGACCTCCTTCTTCCACAGCTCGACCGCCGCATCGTCGCGCTCGATCGCCCGGCGGGTGGGCTGCTGCCACGACCAGCCGTGCCGCTTCAGCAGCCGCCACGTGCCCTCCACCGTGTACGAAACGTGGAACAGTCGACCGATCAGCGTCTTGACTCGCGCCAGCGTCCACCGCTGATCGGCCCAGCCGTGGACGAGCGGTCCACGCTCCAACTCCCACTCCAGTCTCGCAATCTGAACCGGGCTGAGCCTGGGACGTCCGGGCGATCCCTTCGACAGGATCCCGGCCTCGCCTCGCTCGCGCCAGGCCCGGCGCCACCGCTCCACCGACCGCTCGCTCACCCGCAGCGCGGCAGCGATCTTCCGGTTCTTCTCCCCGCCCTCGAAGCGCTCCACGGCCTGCAGCCGGATCCGCTCCCGCGCGGCCCTCTCCGCGTCGTCAGCCCGCCGCCCTGCGCGTACCTCACAGCCCCACAGCTACCGCAGCCGACAGGCCGGCGTCAGGTAAACATCCCCGACATCACCCAATCAAGTTCAGTATGCTGCCGGGGTGGATATTCCTTCGGTGGACGAAATCCGTGCGATGCACATGAAGCACGCACCCCACGAGGAAGCGTTTGATCTTGTCTTCACGCATTGCGAAATCGTCTGGAAGGTAGCAGAACGGATCATTTCCCTTTCGGGCTGGGATGTCGACCCGGAACTGGTGCGCGCAGGATGCCTGCTGCACGACATCGGGGTGTACCGCTTGTACGACGCCGACGGACGGATGGGCGGGCAGAACTATGTCCGCCACGGCCTGCTGGGCCATGAAATCCTCGAAGCCGAGGGGCTGCCGGAGGAATTGTGCAGGTTCTGTTCGTGCCATACGGGAGTCGGACTGACCAAAGAGGATATCCTCGCCCAGGGTCTTCCTCTGCCGCCGGCCGACTACATCGCAGTCACGCCGGAAGAGCAACTGGTGATGTATGCGGACAAATTCCACAGCAAGACCACGCCGCCGAAGTTCGTCTCCCCCAAGACCTATGCGGCATACGTGGGGCGCTTCGGCCGGGGCAAAGTCGAGGCATTCGAAGCATTGTGCGCACGCTTCGGCGCTCCCGAACTGGAGGCCCTAGCCGCTTCGTACGGTCATGCTCTCACCTGAAGGCAATCGGGCGCAGCGGCAAGCGGTGGTGCACCTGATGGTGCGTGCCGACAGGCGGGGGAGTGGGTTCGGGGGCCGGCGCGGCCCTGGCTGAGCAGGCCGCTCTGTCGCCGGCGACACCGTACGTCCATGGCCAGCACCCACCGATACCCGAACCCATGTCCTCAGAGCACGGCCTCCACCGCCGCATGATCCGTGACGAGAACCACCCACAACCGGCCCCCTGGACAACCGCCCTACGGGGTCAAAGGAGATGTGGGGGCGAACAACACACTCGCCGTCTTCCTGGGAGCCCTCGCCGCGTGGGTGGACGACTCCCCGGGCTGGTATCGGAACTTCGGCAAAGAGATTCCAGCAGGCGGTGACCGGGCCTTCATCGCCCGCGCGCTCCAAGCAGCCAAGGTCTACGAGTAGTCCATAGCGTCCTCTTCCCGGTCGTCCTTCCTCCTCCCCCGGCTTCGTCCGGGGGAGGGGAGGGCGCGGATCAGCGATTCGCCTCGAACTTCTTGTCGTCGGTGAGGTACCGCTGGAAGAAGGCGGCGATGTAAGCCGCGCCAATGTGGCGTTGGCCGGCTTCGGTCAGTTGGGTCTCATAGGTGGAGCCACCGGGCTCGGTGCACTGGCCGGGATGGGCGGCGTCGTGGCCGGCGTCGTCGCGAGCGGCGACCTGCCCGCTGGCCGGCGACCACTGTGTGTTGAAGTAGTTGTGATTCGCGCCGCGCATCTCGAACCGGTGGAAGCCGGCGGAGCTCTTGGCGGTCGCGTCGGCGGCGAAGGAGAGAGCTTCACGTCCGACCTGACCGTCGCAGGTCCCGCGGATCACGGCCACGGGCGTCTTGGTGATCTCGTACGCGGCCATGTCCTCGGTCATGACGTTGTAGGCGGGGGCCAGGGCCATGACCGACCTGACCTTGACGCCGGCGGGCCACTGGGCCTGGTGACGGTCTGATGCTTGCCATGTCACGCCTGCGCCGCCGCGCGAGTGACCCATGGTGCCGACCTTGTTCAGGTCGACGCGGTGCCTGAAGTCGATGCGCTGCGCCTTACCTGTGACCGCGTCGCGGAATGCGCCGTCGAGACCGCCACGGCCCGAGGCGTTGAGCTTCTGCCACAGGGCGAGGTGCTTGTTGATCAGATCGGCTCGTGCGGAGGCGTTGTCATCGCCCGACACCGACGAGGCGTTGATGCCGTTGGCGCGGATGGACACCACGATGAAGCCGCGAGCGGCCAGTTCTTCGCCGAGGTAGTCGTAACCGCGCTCGTTGGCGATGGGGCGGGTGCCGGGGGCGCAGGGCCAGCTGAACAGCTTCTGGGAGGCGGCCGCGTAGGCGTCCCAGTCCTCGGCCTGCTCGGCGGCGTCGCGGGCTGCCGCCGCCGACCGGTCCGCGCAGGTCTCGTGCCAGCCGTGCAGTTGGACGACGAGCGGCCGCGGCGTGGTGCCGAGATCCTTCGGGTAGTGCACGATCGCGGCCATCTCGACCGGTTCCCCGGTTTTCGGCAGCCGATAAGCCCGGTCCCCCAGGTCGTAGGTGACGGAAGCGATGCCCCGCGCCCCCCGGGCCGGGTCGTCGAGGGGCGCGGCGGATGCGGGGCTCCCCGCCGGGGCCTGCGCCAGGACGAGGGTCACCGTGGAAGCGGCGAGTGTGCGGGCCCGTATCAGGCGTCGCCGAGAAGCTGTGGCTGTGTCGCAGTGCTGCAAAGGACGGTCTCCGTGAACGGTGAGGAGTGGCGGCGTCGACAGGTAGTGGCCGTGCGCCGGATGGTGTCGTCATTCCGGAAGATTGCTGGACGAGGTCCGGGGTTGCTTGGCCGCGGCATAACCACCATGTTGTCCGGAACATGCTGCTTGTCAGCCCTGTCAGCCCTGTTGGTCCTACCTGCCCTGTCGGTCCTGTCGCGCTCAGGCGTGGCGCCTGATGGTCCTCCGGATCCAGTCGGCGTAGGCCGGCACGTCGGTGTAGAGGCCCGGTCCGGCCGAGCACGCGACCCCCGGCACGCCGGGGCCCGAGGTGGCTCCGATGAGCTCCCACCGTCCCTGCCTGTCCTTCTGGAGTTGCGGCCCGCCGGAGTCCCCGAAACACGCCATGGCCTCGGGCACGCGGCTGACCGTGCACAGCCGGGTCCGGCCCGCATAGCCGGGGGCGCACTCGGCCTCGGTACCCCTGCGCGTCTCGAGCTCCTGCAATCGCTCCGCGAACTTCAGTCCGGTGTCGACGGTGGTTCCGAATCCCAGGATCCGTGTCGGGGTGCCAGGCTGCCCGACCCGCTTTGCGATCCGGACGGGCTTCTCGGCGACCGGGCGATCCAGGAGGACCAGCGCGATGTCGTCCTGGTTGGCAGCCTGTCCTTCACCGTTCACATAGCCCGGATGAACGACGGTACGCTCGATGGCCCGGACGGTCCCCCCGGACTTCCGCTCCTTGCTGCCGATCCGGACGATGCCCTCCAGCTCGAGGCCGGCGCCCTGCACGCAGTGAGCCGCGGTCAGCACCCACTGAGGATCGATCAGCGACGCCCCGCAGTTACCGTCGTGCACCCCCTGCTCCGGAGCCGATTCCGGGATCATCGCCATGAACGGGTAACGCTCCGTGGAATCGGTCCCGTTGACGATCGCTCCGGCGCTGTCGGTCATCAGGGTGGTGCACATGGTGACGGCGAGAGCGCCGACGGCAGTGGAGCGCGCCGCGCGGCGGCCGACGGATCGCAAGCTGAACATAAGGGACCTTCCCGTAGGGGTTCGGGTGTGTCCGTCCACCCTGCTCGGTTCAAGATCCACCGACCATCCGGTTAGCGGCCCGAGCTCAGTGGGGGTATCCCCCTCGCGTTCCTCAGCCGGGCGTCGGGGGTTAACCCCCGACCCGTACCAGGGGTGACCTCTGGAGGAAGCCGGTGGACCACCCCAGCGCGGTCCGCCCCTCAGCGCACGAAGATCACTTCATCGGCGCAGAAAGCCGCCGCACGCAAGGAGCGATCAGCATGTACGGGTACAGGAAGAGGACCGGCCGGCGAGGAGTGCTCGCGCTCACGGGAGTGGTCGCCGCCACGACGCTGGCCACCGCGGTGGCTTCCGCGGCACCGGTCGTACAAGCGGTCCCGACCGCACCCGACGCATCAGCCGTCTCGACCGACCCACTCGCCGCATCAGCCGTCCCGGCCGACCTTGTGGCAGCAGGCCAAGACGCGGCCGTCGTACGGTCCCTGGAACGGGTCGCACACCCGCTGCGCGCCACGGACCCCGGCGGTCGGACCGCAGACCTCCGGGCGCTGAGCAGTATGGTCGGGGACGCGAAGGTGGTGGGGCTGGGCGAGGCCACGCACGGTTCGCACGAGTTCTTCGCCATGAAGGAACGCACTTTCCGGCACCTCGTCGAGGAGCGCGGCTTCACCACCTTCGCCCTGGAGATGAGCTGGTCGGCAGGGCTCAGGATCGACGAGTACCTCCAGGGCGGTCCCGGCGACCCGCGGCAGATCGCGGAGGCGACGCTGGCCGGATCCCCCTGGGAGCGCGAGGAGTTCGTCAGCCTGATCGGCTGGATGCGCGAGCACAACCGCCGCCATCCCGACCACCGGGTCCACTTCATGGGGGACGACCTCGGAGCGCCGAAGCTCGGCGACCCCATCTTCGAGCGCGTGCTGTCGTCCGTCCGCCAGACCCGGCCGGAGGCGCTGCCCCGGCTCACCGAGCTGTACACCGCGTTGCGTCCCTTCGAGGACATGTTCGCCTACCTGCGCAAGCCGGTCACCGAACGTCAGGGGAACGCCGCACGCGCCCAAGAGGCACTCGACCTGGTCGCCGACCACCAGGAGGACGGCGGCGACGACTACGCGTGGACCGTGCAGCACGCCCGGAACATCGCGCAGACATTCGCCTTCGCCACCGTCGACCTCGCCGACCCGGCCTCGGTCACCGCCGCCGAGCGCCTGCGCGACCAGGCCATGGCCGACAACGTGCTGTGGTGGCATCGCCACACCGGCCACAGGATGCTGCTGTCGGCGCACAACGGCCACATCGGATACCTCTCCACCCATCCGGACACCTACCCGCGGACCCAGGGCGCGGTGCTGCGCGGGCGTCTGGGCCGCGACTACGTCGCGATCGGCTTCAGCTTCGCCGCCGGCTCCTTCCTCACCAAGGACACCTCCCTCGAGGGGGACTGGAATCCGCTCACCGTCCCGGCCGCGCGCGCGGGGATGAACGAGCACACCCTGGACCGGGTCCGGTACCGGGACTTCTACCTCGACCTGCGGACCGCGCCCGCCGCGGCCCGCGCCTGGCTCGACCGCGCCCGCCCGGTCTACGACGCCGGCTCGACCTTCACCCCGGACCCCCTGCCCACCCTGGCCCTCGGCCGGGCCTACGACATCCTCATCCACCTCCACCGGGTCCGCGCGGCCGACAAGCTCGCACCGCCGCCGTACGAGCCGGCCGGCTGACCGCCCCGGACTCGAACCCCGGCGGCTTCCCCGCCCGAGGCGGCTCACCTCCGGCCCTGGAAGCATCCCGCGGGCGTACAGGGCCTGCCCGTCCGGTGGCCGGCAGCCGAGTTTCGCCACCACGGCCGAGTACGTGGATCCCGGGAAGGCGCCGGCCGGGGGTGCCTCTATGTGTGGCCAAGTGTGTGGTCAAGGTCGAGGACCAGTAGGTTCGTGTGGTCGAGGGCGGGGCCGAGTCGTAGGGGGTGTGCATGAGTGATGACCAGGTCACGATCAAGCTCACGAGTGACGAGGCGCTGGTGCTGTCGCACTGGCTGGAGAAGCTGCAGATGACGGACCTCAGCCGGGTTGTCGACGATCCGGCGGTCTGGGCGCCGATCCATCGGATCGCCGGGACGCTCGACAAGACGCTTCCCGACCTGTTCGCGCCTGACTATGACCAGCGGCTTGAGGCCGCGCGTCAGCGGCTTCGGCCGGAGGACTGACCGAGCGGTCTGAACTGCTCCCCTTGGCCGTGGTGGGTTGGGGTTCGTGGAAGGTTTCGTCGCGGAGTATCGCGAAGAGGACGTCAGCCCGGCGTCGGGCGAGGCAGAGCAGGGCGGCTGCCTCGGTGCCCGGGATGGTGACGATCTGTTCGTCCGGGGCGGCGTCGGTCGGCCTTGCGTATCTGGGCCGGGGGTCCGAACCGCTCCAGCAGGGCCAGGACCGGCGGGTGCTGCAACCACGGCCCCAGGATCCCTCCAGCGAGGAATGGATCTGCGCCGGCAGACCGTGAAGCCGGTTGGCGGCGCAGATGATGGTTGCGAGCTGCTCCCACGGCCGTCAGGTCGGTCGGGCCACGGCCTGGCCCGCCACCCGGCCAGAACGCGAAACGGTTCGCCGGCGGAGTCGGCGAACCGTTTCGAGACTTCGAGGCTAGCTCAGCGTCTTCACCGCAGCCGCGTCGTACGGCTTGAGCTCGTCGGTCCGCCCCGCCAGGACCTTCGCCGCCCACTCCGGGTCCTGGAGCAGCGCGCGGCCGACGGCGACCATGTCGAACTCGTCGCGCTCCAGACGGTCGAGGAGGTCGTCGATGCCCTGAACCGGAGCGCCCTCGCCCGCGAAGGCGTGGATGAAGTCACCGTCGAGGCCGACCGAGCCGACGGTGATGGTGGGCTTGCCGGTGAGCTTCTTGGTCCAGCCTGCCAGGTTCAGGTCCGAGCCTTCGAACTCGGATATCCAGTGGCGGCGGGTGGAAGCGTGGAATACGTCGACGCCGGCCGCTGCGAGCGGGGTCAGGATCGCCTCCAGCTCCTCCGGGGTCTCGGCGAGCCGCGCGTCGTAGGCGTCCTGCTTCCACTGCGAGAAGCGGAAGATCACCGGGAAGTCGGGCGAGACGGTCTCGCGGACCGCGGCCACGATCTCGGCCGCGAACTTCGTACGGGCCACGGCGTCGCCGCCGTACGCGTCGGTACGGCGGTTCGTCCCCGCCCACAGGAACTGGTCGATGAGGTAGCCGTGGGCGCCGTGCAGTTCGACGCCGTCGAAGCCGATGCGCTCGGCGGCCGCGGCGGCCTCGGCGAAGGCGCCGATGACGTCGTCCAGGTCCTTCTGGGTCATGGCCTTGCCAGTGCCCTCGGTGCCGTCGGGGCGGATGCCGGAGGGGCCCATGGCCGGGGCGTCGGCGTAGGGTGCCTGACCCTGCTTGCGCACCATGCCGATGTGCCACAGCTGCGGCACGATCGTGCCGCCCGCCGTGTGCACGGCCTCCGCGACCTTCGCCCATCCCGCCAGCTGCTCCTCGCCGTGGAACCGCGGCACACGGTCGCTCTGCCCCGCCGACTCGTGGCCGACGTAGGTCCCCTCGGTGACGATCAGGCCCACGCCGGCGGCGGCGCGGCGGGCGTAGTACGACCGCACGTCCTCGCCGGGGACTCCGCCGGGGGAGAACATGCGCGTCATGGGCGCCATCGCGATGCGGTTCGGGACGGTCAGGCCGTTCAGCGTGACGGGCCGGGACAGGATCTCGGCCGCGCGGGAGGTGGGGGACGCGGTGACGGTCACAGAGACGCTCCTCATGGCTACTACTTGACAACCTTGATGCTTGAGAACTTCATGCAATGGGGAGACGGTAGAGGTAGATGCTTGAGATGGTCAAGTACTTCCGGGTAGAGTGGCCCTCATGACAGAAGGCCCCCGCGTCGACACGGCCCGGCTCATGGAGCTGCTCTCCGTGTCGCTCGGCGTCTACTACGGCGATTTCACCGTCGCGGCGGCGAGTGAGAACCTCACGGCGAGCCAGGGCAAGGCCCTGACCGTGCTGCGCCGGGGACCCGCCGCGATGCGCGCCCTGGCCGAGACCATGGCCTGCGACGCCTCCAACATGACCGGGATCATCGACCGGCTGGAGCAGCGCGGCCTGGTGCGCCGCGAGGCCGACGCCTCCGACCGGCGCGTCAAGAACGTCATCCTCACAGCCGAGGGCGAGCGCGTCACCGACGCGATCCGCGCGAAGATGCGCACCACGCGGGAAGGCCTGGACAGGCTCGACGACCAGGACCGGGACTGCCTGTACACCCTGCTGGAACGGGTCTTCGTCTTCCGGCCCGCCACCTGACCCCGCCACCCTGCGTTTCCTCGACGACGCCTCCGAAGCCCTGTTCGCGGCCACGTCCCCGCCTGCGCGGGGGCGGGCCCTTCACGCCCACAGCCATCCCCGAGAGGGTCGGCTGCTCCCCGCCCCTGCGGGGGCGTCGCGGCTGCCGTTTCGAGCCGTGCCTCCTGTTCTGATGGACGCGTGGGTCCTCATGGGTTCCTACTGCGATGCGAGTGGGGGCAGTGGTTCGCTGGTGGCGTGCCAGGCGGGCGGGAGTGCGGTGGTGCCCGTGCGAGCGGCGATGACCCCGCCCGCGATGGCGCAGGTGGTGTCGATGTCGCCGCGCCCGGCGACGGTGGTCCACAGGCCTTCGTGGAGGTCGTCGAGGTGTCCTGCCGCGCACCACAGGGCGTAGGGGGCGGTGTCGGGTCCGGACATCCGGTAGCCGGATCCCAGGACGTTCGCCGCGTGCTGGACCGAGGTGTGTGCCGGCATCCGGGCCGCGATCCGCAGTCCCGATCGGACGTCGCTGTCGGGGAGCCGTGCGGCGACGGCGTGGAGGAAGTCCGGGCGTGCCGGCGCGGGCCCGCCGCGGCTGCGGGTTGCCAGCGCCGCGGCGAGGGCTACGGCCACCGCCGCGGCGACCGCTTCCGGGTGGTGATGCGACACCGCGCTCTGGCGGGCGGCCTGCTCGGTGACGGCGTCGAGGTCGGCGGAGTGCCAGGCGCCGAGCGGGGCGACGCGCATGGCCGCGCCGTTGCCCCAGGAGCCTTGGCCGCCGAACTGTCCGGCGACCACCTCCTGCCAGGGCTCGCCCGCGCCGAGCCGGCGGAGCACGTCGTGCATGGAGGCTCCGTAGCCGCGGTGCGTGTCGTCGGCGTAGGCCTCGGCGAGTCGCCGGGCGAGGCGGTCCTGGTCGACGTCACCGCTGCCCTGGATGAGTTCCCGGACGAGGACGACTGCCTGGGCGGTGTCGTCGCTCCAACGCCACAGTGGCCCTGGGGGCAGGGTCCGTGCTTCCAGGGCTGTGGTGCCTTCACGGCGCAGGATGCCGAACCAGCAGTCGCCGAAGGCATCGCCGAAGGCGAGCCCGGACAGCGAGTCCAGGGCAGCGGTCGGAGGATTGATCATCGGATCAGTATCACAAGGCAACTGCGTCCCCGGCACTCCGATTTCGGCACGGCATGGACGTGCTCCGCGTCCGGCAAGGAGGGGCCCGTCAGTAGGTACCCCACCGTCGCCGACGACTGGAGCGACTGGACTGTGGCCTTGCCTCTTGACCGGGAGTGTCACTACCTGGGCGTGGTGAGTGGTGTCGTCGTGCTGTGCGCCCTCGACACGGAGACGCACGGTGCCTGTGCCGGCGGCGACCCCGGCTCGTACCCCGGCCCGGGGCCGGGCCGCACATATGTCGAGCTGGTCGGCGGTCCGATGGGGGGGGCGACCTGTTCTTCTTCTACGAACTTGGAGGGCTTCCGTTGATCGAGGACTTGTCGAGGTCTCGGCTGTCGGTCGTCGGTCAACGCGATCGTCGAGGCCGCCGGAAGACCGTTCGCGCTCGTCCCCGGCGGACAACGTCCTGCTTGGCTTCGACTCCGAATCCTGGACACCGGCCGACGAAGAGATTCTGTCCTGTCTCGGGAGCCATCGAGCGTCGACCCCGTTCCCCGAGTACGCCGACACGGAAGACCCACGGGGGCGTGGCTCACGGCCCCTACCGCCTACGACACGATCACCGACGAGCCGGTACGGACCGGACGGCCTCTGCCCACCCCCGATGAATGGGAGCACGCCTACGCGTTCGGCGCACGGGGCCTGTTCCCCTGGGGTGACCGCATGCCGACCCGGTGGCTCGAACACGAAGTCATCCTTGTCATGCCGACGGCGTCCGGCGTCCCCCAGACGGCGCCGATGCTGCCGGGACTCCACATGGCGCAGGACTCCTACAAGGGGGCTGACCACCGGCCGCCGTGAGGTTCGCGGTGCCGATGGTGGCGGTGCCGAGTGCGGCGGCGAACCCTGGTTCAGCACGTGGTTGATTCGGGCGGGCTCCTATCGCGACCCCGGACAGGGCGACTTCGTCGCGCGGCGCCCGCACACCCACGGCACCCTCGTCAGGCATGTCATCCCGCTGGATGGACGGCGGTGGAAGGCCCATGACCGCTGGTCGTCCCGTACGGCGAGCGCGAGGCCCAGACGCACTGCTTCCCGGGCCTGCGCGGACGGCTCCCTCGGATGGCTGCTCCTTTCCCCCGCCTGGACTCGCTCGCTGCGCCGCTTTGCGGTCGCCGCCCTACGCTCGAGACATGCGACGCCGCCAGATGCACATGTCCAGCGAGGCCCAGGACGCCCTGCTCAAGGCACTGCAGCAGCTCCGGGCAGAGCTGAAAGCCCCTACGGAATTTCCCGCCCACGTGCTCGAAGCGGCGGAGGACGCCAAAGCCGCGCTCCGGCTGCCCGACAAGGACGCCACCCACCTGCCGTTGTTCACGATCGACCCGCCGACCTCGAAGGACCTCGACCAGGCCATGTACCTGGAGCGGCGGCCCGGCGGCGGGTACCGCGTGCACTACGCCATCGCCGACGTGGCGGCCTTCGTCAAGCCCGGCAGCCCGCTGGACGCCGAGGCCCACGACCGGATCGAGACGCTGTACTTCCCCGACCTCAAGGTGCCCCTGTACCCGCCCTCGATCTCCGAGGGACCCGCCAGCCTGCTCCCGGGCCAGGTCGTCCCCGCCCTGCTGTGGCAGCACGACCTCGACGCCGACGGCAACGTGACCGACTCGACCGTGAGCCGAGCCAAGGTCTGCAGCCAGGCCAAGCTCAACTACGCGGGGGTCCAACATGACATCGAGGCCGGTACTGCCGAGGAGTCCGTCGCCCTGCTGCGCGAGATCGGCAAGCTGAGGGAAGCTGTCGAGGCCGCGCGCGGCGGGGTCTCGGTGAACCTGCCGGACCAGGAGGTCACCCTGGAGGACGGATCGTTCCGGCTGAGCTACGTGGCGACACTGCCCGTGGAGGGCTGGAACGAGCAGATCTCCCTCATGACCGGAATGGCCGCCGCCCGGATCATGCTGGACAGCGGCACCGGGATCCTGCGCACCCAGAAGGAGCAGGACGACCAGGACGTCATCCGGCGCGTGCACGACACCGCAAAGCTGCTGGGCATCGACTGGAAGCCCGGCGTCTTGTACGCCGCGCTGGTCAACTCCCTCGATCCGGGCGACCAGAAGCACATGGCGTTCCTCAGCGAGGCAACCGCCATGTTGCTCAAGGCGGAGTACACCACCTTCCGCGATCACCACATCCCGAAGTACACGCGCCACGCGGCGATCGCGGCCCCGTACACCTACTGCACGGCCCCGCTGCGGCGCCTGATCGACCGGTACGCCGGTGAGCTGTGCGTGGCCGCGTGCGCCGACCAGGCACCGCCGACCTGGGTGCTCGACGCCCTGTACTGCCTGCCGTGCGACATGGCGCGGGGGAAGGGGAAGGTGGCGGACCGGCGCGTGGTGGACCTGGCGGAGGCCGCCCTGCTCAAGGACCGGGTGGGCGAGGTTTTCAGCGGCACGGTCATCAACACCGACGCGGAGGACGGCAACCCGAAGGTGGGCACGGTGCACCTGGCGGAACCCGCCGTGATGGGCAAGATCACGTCTGGTGCCAAGCTCGGCCTGGGCACGAGCGTCCAGGCCAAACTCACGCGGGCAGACCCCCTCTTCTCCGGCAATCACAAGATCCTCTTCAACACGGTGTAGCGGCCCGTCGCCTCTGGCGGGCCGGGGCCGCCCGCGCCACTCGCACCGACGCGAGGCGGGCCGCGCGGGCCGTCGGCGTGGGAGCCGGATCCGGTCGCCTCGCCGGTGCCGCCCGCTGGGGCGGGAACACCGCTCAGCCCCTTCTCGAAGTGGACTGGACAGCCCCGGCGAACTCTCGTCCGCCGAGTGGCTCCGTACGCGAGAGGGAACAGCAGCCGTTCGCCACTTCGGGGGGCGGTCTCTGGGGCGCAGCGTTTGAATTGTTCACGGGCTGCGGCAGCACCGGTTGCCGGTCCTCACTGACGGTACGCGGCTGTCGCGATCTCGATGAAGGATCGAATCAACGGGTTGGTGTCACCCTCGTTCCACACCGCCACCACTCGGCTCGGCGGCATGTCGGTCAGCGGGACCATGGCCAGCTCCGCGGGCAGGTCGTGTCCGAGCGGGGCCAGGCCGACCGTCCCGTTCCACAGCACGGCCTGCAGGCATTCCTGGACGGCGCGCACCACCGGGCCCTCGCGCGGCCTGCCACCGTTCCAGTACCACTGCCAGATGGGGTCGGTGCCCGGGGGGAACTGGAACCAGCGACGGTCGCTCAGCTCGGCCAGTCGCAGCCCGTCGCGGCGGGCCAGCGGATCGTCGGCGCGCAGGACCACGCCGACCGGATCGGTCCGCAGTGCGCGCACCGTCAGGGCGGTCTCGTCGAACGGCGCCCGAGTCAGCGCGACGTCGACCAGTCCGGCGCGCAGCCCGCAGGTCGGGTCGGTCAGATCGGTGTCGCGGATGCGGATGTCGATGCCGGGGCGGCTCCGGCGGTAGGCGGCGGCCAGCCTGGCCACTCCCGGGTCGGTGCCGTCGCCCAGGATCCCGATGGTGAGGGTCGCGACGCCGGCCGCCGTGCTCATGCGCACCCGGACGCGGTCGGCATGGTCGAGCAGGGCCCGCGCCTCGTCGAGCAGCACCGAGCCCACCGGAGTGAGGATGACCCCCCTGGGCGAGCGGGCGAACAGCAGGGCCCCGACATCGGCCTCCAACTGCTTGATCGCCCGACTCAGCGGAGGCTGGCTCATGTGCAGTCGGGTGGCGGCCCGGCCGAAGTGGAGTTCCTCGGCGACCGCCACGAAGTAGCGCAAGGTCCGTAGCTCCACGCTGCAACCATACCCACGAGGTATCGGCGCCGCGGGATGGGTCTTGGACACCGGCAGGGCCCCGGCGGTGCACTGGTGAGCATGACCGAAGAAGCGAAGACCAGCGAGCCGCAGACCACCCCCGTCGTATCGGTGGTGGGTCCCGGCGATGGCGAGACGATCGTTCTGGGCACCACCCACATGCGCGTACTGGAGGACGGCAGCCACACCGGGCACCGCCTCGCGATCGCCGAGTCCGTCCTCGCCCCGCACACCCAGGGACCGCCGCAGCACCGTCACGCCCGACACGACGAGGGCTTCTACGTCCTCTCCGGCACCGTGCGGTTCACCGTCGGGGACGAGGACTACGACGCCGCCACGGGCACGCTCGTGATGGTTCCGCCCGGTACCCCGCACACCTTCGCCAACCTGACCGACCAACCCGCCGTCATGCTCAGCACGTTCACCCCCGACCTGTACGTGCAGTACTTCCGGGAACTCCAGGAGGTGCTCGCCGGCGGCCGACCGCTGACTCCACAGGCCAACATCGACGCGATGAGCCGCTACGCGACCGAGCCCGCCACCGGCCTCGCCTGAAGCCGACGGAACAGCCCGTCCCGGCCACCCTCCTTTCGACCGGCGGGGCGGTGGCGCTGCCGCCTTTCGGCGCCCGGGCCCCTCGGACGACGGACCGGGCCTTCACCGGCGCTCTTCCGGCAAGCGACGCAATCGACGGGGCCCCGTGAACCGGTGGCCCATGAACGGGAACCATGAACATCGCCTATTGATCAGAAACGGCTCGGGTTCTCATCGACATGAGGAGTCTTCACCAAGGTCGCCTGATCCGCCTCGATGGTCCTGGCCGCCTGGGCTGCTTCCCGGAAGGTGACGACCGCCTCGCCGTTCTCCCGCGCCCATGCGGTGAGCATCCTGATGGGCTCCTCCAGGGTTCGCCCGAGATCGGTCAGGCTGTACTCCACGCGCGGCGGCGCCTCGGCGTACGCGTGCCGCTCGACGAGCCCATTGGCCTGGAGCCGGCGCAACGTCTGGGTCAGTACCTTGCGCGAAATGCCACCGCTCAGCTCGACCAGCTCGCCGTGGCGCAACGGGCCGTCGGTCAGCGCGAAGAGCGTGACCATGGACCACTTGCTGGCGATGATCTCCATGGCCAGGAGAGCGGGACAGTCGGCGAGGAAGGCAATTCCGGGTCGCAGGCTCATGCCCCGAAGGTTACCTAGAGGTACCTGACGGCCGCCTATCGTCGTCAAGGTGCGCACGCCCCCTTACTCGCATCTCGCACGATTGAGGTTTCAGGCATGTTCGTCTCCCTTGCCGTCGTCACCGTGTTCATGTCGGCGCTTCTCCTGGTATCGGCCGGGGCCAAGTCTCTGCGGACGCGGCACATCACCGAGCAGATGTCCACCCTCGGAGTGCCGCAGGGCATGATGGCTTTCCTGATCGGCGCTCAGATCGCGGGCGCGGCCGGTGTGATCGCCGGGCTCTGGTGGGGACCCGTCGGAATCGCCGCCGCGATCGGCCTGGCGCTCTATTTCGCTGGGGCGGTCGCCTTTCACCTGCGCGTCGGCGACCGCAAGGGCGCGTCTCCGGCGGTGGTCCTCACCATGGCCTCCGTCGCCCTGATCACATTGCGTGCTGCCACCCTCTGACAGCGGACAGCCGGTCTGACGCCCGCCTTGATCGTGCCGAGTGAGGTCGGTCTCCGATGAGGACGGCCACCGTTGATCATCGTGAGTTGTGTCGACAAACGAAGATCAGCCGGTGGCCGTGGGCCACAGCGTATTGATCAGAAACTCACGGGGGCCTCGTCCAGGACGTAGCGGACGTGTGGGCCGCCGAAGTAGCCGCGGACTATGTGCAGCTGGCGCTGGCGCCGGCGGAAGAAGCGGCGGGTTTCGGCGGCGAGTTCGGCTTGATCGCGGGCTCGGTGCTGCCGGGGCAGGCTGTGCTTGAGGTCGGCGTTGACCAGCTCGTCGGGGTTCAGCTCGGGTGAGTAGGCGGGGAGGAAGTGCAGCTCGACGTCGTCGGGGTGGGCGGCGAGCCAGTCGCGGACCTTCTTGGACCGGTGGGCGGAGTGCCCGTCGACGACGAGGTGGACCTTGTGGTCGAAGTGGCCGGCCAGCCGGTCCAGGAAGCGACACATCACCTCGGCGGTGAAACTCTCGGTGAAGACCATGAAGTGCATCCGGCCCCTGGTGCTGATCGCCGACATCGCGTTCACGGAGAACCGGTTCCCGCTCCGCCGTACGACGGGCGTCTTCCCCTTCTCACCCCAGGTGCGGCCGGTGACCTGGCCCGAGCGGATGCCGACCTGGTCGGCGAACAGAATCTCGCCGCCGTCCCTCCTCACCTTCGCCCTGATCGCCGGCCAGGTCTCCTCGTGCCAGCGGCGCACGGCCTCCGGGTCCTGTTCCACAGCCCGTTTGTCCGGGCGCTGGAAGGACAGGCCCCACCGCTTCAGGTACTTGCCCACCCCCACCTCGGTCAGCCTCACCCGGTACAGCTTCGCGATCAGCTCGCCCACCAGCCGCCGCGTCCACAGTTGCCCGCCCAGGCCCACGTCGCACGGGCGATGGTCGAGAACCGCCTGACGCACGGCGGCCTGCTCGGCCTCCCCGAGTACCTGGTGCACCCCGACCGGCTTGCCCCGCGGCTGCATGACCAGCGCCTCTCGCCCGCCGGCCCGCCACTTCGACCACCAGATGTCGACGGCCTTCAGCGACACGCCGAAGACTGCCGCCACGTCCGCACGGTCCCGGCCCGCCACCAACGCGGCCACCGCCCTCAACCGCAGGGCCTCTTGCGCCGACGGTGACAGATGCCGCGCGTCCCCCACCAGATCGCTCACACCCCACCAACGACCCAGAACCCAAACCGTTTCGGATCAATATGGGATCGTCGCGGGACTGCTCGCGCTCTTCTACTTCTACGCAGGCGCGTTGAAGGTGATCTGCAGCCGTGATCAGCTCCGACCGATGATGGCCTGGGTCGACCACATACCCTTGCCTGCCCTCAGGGCGCTGGGGGCGGTCGAAATACTCGGCGCCATCGGCCTGATCCTGCCGCCGCTGACCGGCATCGCCCCCTCGCTGGCGCCGGCCGCGGCCATCGGCTTCGTACTCCTGCAGACCGGCGCGATCGCCGTCCACCTGAGGGGCGAAGACCGCCGGATCGCACTCAACGCCGGGCTCACCGTCACCGCGGCGGTGACCATCTGGCTGGCCACCCGGCCGTGATCGAGCACAGTCCTCGACCGGGGGATGCGACTACAGGGCCGGCCGCCCCACAGCTGTCATTTCTCATGAACATCGAACACGCCGCCCTTCACGCGCTGCTCGGCTTCGAGGAGGCCGACACCTCCAGCGGCCTCCACCCGCTCCAGCGCCCGAAGTTCGGCGAACTGATGACGCACGCGCGGCCGGGCGACACCGAGCCCATTTCCAAGATGTTCCGCCTCGTGCGCGGCACCGGGCACATCCTCGACGTGCTCGACGTCCTTCACCGCGACGCGTCGCCCCGTGCATCCATGACGGCGCGGCTCTCCGCCATGGACCTACCGTCCGCTGCCCGCGCATCGGAGAGCTGCTGTCCATCGTGAAGTCCACGGTGCGGACCCTTGCCGCTGGCGAACTTCAGCGCGAGCTGACCTACGACGGACTGCGGGCCGCCGAGGCCAAGGCCGCAAGGGCGGACGCCGACCGGCCACCCCCCCGGCTGTGACCGTCGGTCAGGCCCGCGGGGTGCGCGGCTCCAGGCGGAACTCGAAGCCGAGGGTGCCCGGGTCGAGCGCGGTCGCGCCGCCGTCGACGGTGAGCACCGCACCGTTCACGAACGAGGCGGCGGGCGACAGCAGCCAGGCGACCGCCTCCGCGACCTCCTGCGGCTCACCGGGCCGCCCGGCGGGCAGGACCCGGGTCACCTCCTCGTACGCCGCTTCCAGACCGTCCTCTCCCAGGCCCGCCTCGTCGGCGAACCGGTTCATCCGGCGGTCCGCCATGTCGGTGCGCACCCAGCTCGGGCACACGGTGTTGGCGCGCAGCCCCGCGCCCCCGTAGTCGACCGCGAGCGAGCGGCACAGCTGGAGCAGCGCCGCCTTGGAGGTGGCGTAGGCGGCGTTCCCGACGCCGTTGCGCAGGGCGGACACCGAGGCCACCGCGACCACCGCGCCGCGGGCCTCGAGCAGGTGCGGGAGCGCGGCGCGCAGCAGCAGGAACGGACCGGTGAGGTTGGTCCGCATGACCTCGTCCCAGTCCTCCAGGGTCACCTCGCCCACCCCGCCGCCCCGCCCGATGCCGGCGTTGAGCACCAGACCGTCGAGCCGCCCGTACGTGCCGACCACCGTCTCTACGAGCGAGACCACCGCGGCGGGGTCCCCGATGTCCGACGGTACGGGCAGGGCGCCGGTCTCCTCGGCGACCAGCCGCAGCGGCTCGGGGCGGCGCCCGGACACCACCACCTTGTGTCCCGCCAGGGCCAGCGACCGCGCGGTCGCGGCCCCGATCCCCGTCCCGCCCCCGGTCACCAGGTACACGCGCTCGTCCACCATGCCCGCCGCCTCTCCCGTGTCTCGTCCGCCGTCCCGTCCCGGTGATCTTAGGCACGCGCCGCCCCCGGACCGGGCCGGCCGGCGAACCACACGGCGGGGCGCATCGGTCGGGGGGAGCGGGACCGAGAGCGGTCTGGCGCCGGGCGGGCCGTACGTCGGATCATGAGGGTGATCACGGACGGGTGGGGGAGAGCGACATGAGTGACCACACGGACGGCAGGCCGCGGATACGGGACGCCGTGGCCGGCGACCGGTCGGCCATCTGGCCCTTCTGGCACGAGATCGTCGCCGCGGGCGAGACGTACGCCTGGGACCAGGACACCGACGGGCAGGCAGCCCGGGCCCTGTGGACGGCCCCCGGCTCCCGCGTCTTCGTCGTCGAGACGGACCCGGCGACGGAGGCCGGCCCGGCGGCAGGGGCCGGGGCGGCGGCAGGGGCCGGCCCGGCGACCGGGACCGGGGCGGGCGCAGCCGGAGCGATCGTCGCCTCCGCCTCCGTACGCCCCCACCACGGCGGCCCGGCCAGGGGCGTGGCCAACGCCGGCTTCATGGTCGACCCCGCCCACGCCGACCGCGGCATCGACCCCCTGGCCGAACACGTCCTGGACGAGGCCCGCCGCGACGGCTACACGGCGACGGTGTTCAACGCCGTCGTGGAGACCAACCCCGCCCTGCGGCTGTGGCGGTCCCTCGGCTTCACGGTCCTGGGCACCGTGCCGGAGGCGTACGATCACCCCCGCCGCGGCCCGGTCGGCCTGCACATCCTGCACCGCCGGCTCTGAGCGTCGGCGAAGATAGGAAGACCCACCAACCCACCCGTGCCGTGCGGCACGACCAGAGGAGCGACGGCAGATGCCCCCTTCCGGGTCCGGAGCCAGCCCGCGACCGCCGACGATCGCCGACGTCGCCCGTACGGCGGGGGTCTCGCGGACCACCGTCTCGCACGCCCTCAACGGGCTCGGCAAGGTCGACCCCCGGACCCGTGAACGCATCAAGCAGGTGGCGGCCGAGCTGGGTTACCGACCCAACCTGCGGGCCCAGCGGCTGCGGCGCGGCGAGGCCCGGGCGATCGCGCTCGCCTCGTCGATGCCCTTCGCGGTGGCCGGCGGCCCGTCCCGGCTCGGCTTCTACATGGAGGTCGCCGCCGCGGCCGCCGAAAGCGCCCTCCTGCACGACTACGCGCTCGTGCTCGTACCGCCCGTGCAGTCGGGCGCCGCCCTGGACTCGGTCGACATCGACGGCGCCATCGTCGTGGAGCCCGACGTGGACGACGCCGCCGCGGCCCGGCTGCGGCAGCGGGGCCTGCCGTACGTGGCGCTCGGCCGGCCCGTCTCGCCGGACGAGGCCGTCCCGTACGTCGACCTGCACGGCGCGGCCGTCGCCGAGGCGCTCCTGACCCATCTGCGGGAGCAGGGCGCGAGGCGGCCCGCCCTGCTCGTCGGTTCCGGCGAGCGGCACTCCTCGGTGGACGCGCGCGCCGCCTACGAACGGCTCGCCGCCGAGTACGGCTGGCAGCCGATCGTGGCGAGCACCCCGGAGGCCGGCGGCGAACAGGCCGGCTACGAGCGGTGCGCCGCCCTGCTCGCCGAGCACCCCGACCTCGACGCGGTGTGCGCCCTGGTCGACGCCTTCGCCGTCGGCGCGCTGCGGGCCGTCCGGGACAGCGGGCGCACCGTTCCCGACGACGTCATGGTCGTCACCCGTTACGACGGTCTGCGCGCCCGCACCGCGCAGCCGCCGCTGACCGCCGTCGACCTGCACCTGGACCGGGCGGCGGCGGCCGCCGTGGACCTGTTGCTCGGGCGGTTGCGGGGGGACACCCCGGCCGAGGCCGTGGTGACGGTGCCGCCTCCGACGGTGATCCCGCGCGGGTCGTCGCTGCGGACGCCCCCGCCGGCGACGGGCCGCTGAGCCGCCGCCGGGCCGTCGGCTGTCGGCCGGCGAGACGGGGACGGGACGGCTGGACCGGGGCGAGCCGCCGGGGCCGGGGGCAGCCGCGAGGGCGGCCCGGATCAGACGCCCACCATGAGCACCACGCCCGACACCAACGCGAAGACCAGCACGAACAGGCGCATCCTGCGGGCGTCGATCCGCTGGTGCACCAGCCGGCTCAGCCACGCGCCCACGCCGATCGCCGGCACCAGCGCCAGGGCGAGGCCGAGGTCCGCCGTGTCACCCCGCCCGGTCGCGAACAGCAGCGCCAGCGAGGCGACTTCGCCGACGAGGAAGCAGGCCGCCACGGTCGAGCGCAGCTCGGCCGGCGGCCGGTGCTGGTAGACCAGCGCCAGCGGCGGCCCGCCGACGCCCGTCGCCGTCTCCGTCAGGCCGGTCACCGCGCCCGCGCCGACATAGGCGGCCTTGCCCGGTGTGAAGGCCGGTGCCGCCAGGCTCACCACGGCCGCCAGGACGGTCGCGAGGCCCACGTACAGCCCGAGTCGGCGGTCCGGGATCACCCACAACAACGCCAGGCCGGCGGGCGTTGCCGCGAGCCGCGCGGCGGTGATCCAGCCCGCGCCGCGCAGATCGAGCGAGGCCCGCTCGCGCCAGGCGACGTACAGGTTGAGCGGCACCATCGACGCCAGGACGAACACCGGCAGCAGCCCGGGGTCGAGGATCCCGGCCACCGGGGCGACGATCAGCGCGAAGCCCAGGCCGCTGCTGCCCTGGACGAAGGCGGCGGCGGTCACGGTCAGCGCGAGCACCGTCAGGGTCTCACCGGTCATCGCGCCGTGCTCCGTTCCCGGCCGGCCACGGCCGCGCGGGCCCGGGTGGACGTGGGGTGCGCGCGGGTGATCGCCGCCCGGGACACGGTCGCCTCGGCCAGCGCGGCGGCGCGCCGGACCAGTGCCGACCCGTCCCACCCGACCGGCCCGCCGCACCACATTCTGAGGCGTCCCGCGACGAACACGGCCGTGATCTGGTCCCTGTTGCCGCGCCGGACCAGCTCCCAGGGGAGGTCGTGGGAGAGCGCGAGTTCGGGGGTGGCGACGTCGACGAGGAGGAAGTCGGCCGCCAGGCCCGGGGCGATCGTGCCGGTGCGCGCGCCCAGGCCCACGGCGTCGGCGCCGCCACGGGTGGCGTGCTCCAGCCAGGTCCAGCCCGCGCCGCACGAGGAGTCCCCGCCGGCGAGCCCGTAGGCGATCCGCTGGGCGAACTCGGCCGCCTCGGCGAGTCGGAAGCCGTCCCCGCGGGTGCCGTCGGTGCCGAGGCCGAACCGGATGCCGCGTTCGGCCATGGCGGTGGCGGGCGCGACGGCGTTGCCCTTCCACGCGCTGGCCACGGGGTTGTAGCTCACGGCGGTCCCGGTGGTGGCGAGCAGGGTGAGTTCGCGCGGGGTGAGCAGGGTGGCGTGCGCGGCGAGCAGCTGGGGCCCGAGCGCGCCGATCGCGTGCAGGTGCTCCAGCGGCCGCAGGCCGTGGGTCAGGAGGGACCGCTCGACGGCGGCCAGATGCTCGTTGACGTGGATCTGGACGACGGCCCCGGCCGCCGCGGCGAGCGCGGCGGTCCGGCGCAACGTCTCCTCGGTGGCCGCCTCGGGGATGGAGACGGCGAGGGAGGGGTGGACCAGGGGATCGCCCTCGTACCGTACGAGGTGCTTCTCGGCGCGCTCCAGGACGCCGGGGCCGGTGGGAGCCGCGCCGTCCTGGTCGTTGCAGACGAGGCCCAGGACGCAGCGGAGGCCGGCGTCACGGGTGGCGGCCGCGATCACGTCCACGTCCACGTTCGCGCGGGTCCCGGCGTCCGTGACGGTGGTGAAGCCGCCGCGCAGTGCTTCGAGCGCGGCCAACTTGGCGGCCACGTAGGCCGATTCCTCGTCCAGCGCGCCCTCCAGCGGCACCCACACCCGGCGGAAGATCTCCGACGGTTCGCCGAAGGCGAGGGCGGCGCCGAAGCTCTGGGTGAGGTGGTGGTGGGCGTCGACGAAGCCGGGCATGAGGAGGTGGCCGGGGAGGCGCACGGGGGCGGTGTCCGGATGGCGGCCGATCAGTTCCCCGGCCGGTCCCACCGCGGTGAAGACGCCGCCGGTGACGACCACGGCGTGGCCGGTGGCGGGGCCTTCGGGCAGGAGGACGGCGTCCGGGAGGAGCAGGAGCGGGCCGGGGGAGTCGAGCAGGTCTCGCAGGGGGGTGTGCTGGTTCATCGGTCGCTTTCCGCGCGGGGGCCGGTCAGCCGGGCGGCGACGCCGGGCCGGACGTGGTGGAAGAGGATGTTGAGGACGGCGGCGACGAACGCGCCGACGGCGACGCCGCTTTCGAGGAGGATGCGGAGGTTGGGCGGGAAGCCGCCGTACACGCCGGGGACGAGGATCGGCAGCAGGCCGAGGGCGAGGGCGACGGCGCAGACGAAGGTGCTGGTGTGCCGGTCGAGGTCGGAGCGGCCGAGCATCTGGACGCCGAGCACGGTGATCACGGCGAACACGACCATCGCGGTGCCGCCGACGACGGCGGACGGGATGACGCTGATCGCCCGGGTGACCGGGGCGAGGAAGCCGATGACGATGAGGGCGACGCCGGCGGTCGCGGTGACGAAGCGGCTGCGGACGCCGGTGACCCGGACGATGCCGATGTTCTCGCCGCTGGTCACCATGAGCGGCAACCCGAAGAACCCGCCGAACAGGGAGGTGAGGGCGTCGCCGCGGACGGTCCTGGGCACGTGGACGCGCGGGTCGATCTCCTTGCCGACGGCCTGTGCGTTGATGACGGTCTGGCCGGTGGCCTCGGCCATCGAGGCGAGGCTGTAGAGCATCAGGGGCAGCGCGGCGAGCAGGTCGAAGCGCGGGGTGCCGAAGGGCAGCAGGTGCGGCAGGCTGAGCAGCCCGCCGTCGGCGGCGTGGCCGAGGGGGACGCGGCCGAGCGCGGCGGCGAGCGCGGTGCCGGCCAGCAGGCCGAGCATGACGGCGAGTTGGCGCACGACACCGGAGAACAGCAGGTAGAACGCGACGGTGAAGCCGATCGTCGCGATGCCGAGCAGGAGGTTCTGCGGCTGGGCGAAGCCCGGCTCACCGGGGCGGCCGGTGACCAGGACGGCGCCCACCTTCACCAGGTTCACGCCGACGATGACGATCATCGTGCCGATCACCAGGCCGGGGAAGAACGCGAGCAGCCGCGAGAAGAGGGGCAGCACGACGAAGGAGAACAGTGCGGTGAGGATGACCGCGCCGCACGCCGTCGGCAGGCCGTGCTGTCCGGCGATGGCCAGGAACAGCACGAGCGGGGCGCCGCCCGGCAGCATCATGAACGGCAGCCGGGGCCCGAACTTCCAGGGTCCGAGCGACTGGATGAGCGAACCCACGCCGGACAGCACGAAGGCCGCGGACAGCAGATCGACGGTCAGCCGGGCATCGAGCCGCAGGGTGGCGCTCATCAGGAAGATCGCGGAGATGGGCGTGGCGGCCATCACGAGCACGTGCTGGACCCCGAACAGCAGGATCCGGCCGAGCGGCCGGCGCTCGTCGACGGGGTGCACCGCCGCCGCTCGCGGAGGTCCGTCGGTGAGGGGGGTGTCCGGCGCCTCGTCCGGCGACGCGGCCGGGTTCGGGAGCGGAGTGGGGGACGTGGGCGGGGGCAGGGACGGGCGGGGGCGGGGACTGGACACGTTCGAGCTCCGTTCGGCGTTCGAATACGTCGTGGTTCAGCCGCGATCCGGCCCCGGACGGGGAGCCAAATCGATTTGGCCAAATCGATTTGGCCGCTAGTATGTGAGGGCACGCCCGGGCCGTCAAGAGATCCGACGGGCAAGCGAGCGCGAGGACGGCGGACCCGCCGACGCCACGAAGGCCGCGGCCCGGGCGAGCGGGCGGTGGTCCGGCACCCGGTGCCGGACCACCGCCCGCTCGCCCGGTCAGGAGACGGAGCGAGCGAAGAACTCCAGCCCCGCCACCTCTTGTGCGCATCAGCTCGCCAGGCCGTGCCAGGACCAGCCGTACCGACAGCGTGTCGCGCACCCGGACGTCGAGACACTGGGTGCCGCCGTCGTCGATGCGGGCGAGCCCCTCGTCTCGTACGACACCCTGCCGATGGTCACCCTCCGCGTGGACAACGCGGACCTCCAGGAGCTGAACACCAGGCCGGGCGTCAACAGCGTCACCGAGGACGTCCCGGCCGCGCCCACACTGAACGAATCCACCGTCAAGATCGGCAGCGACCAGGCCGTCGCCGCCGGGAAGACGGACGCCGACACTACGGTCGCGATCCTCGACACCGGCGTCGCCGTCAACCACCCGTTCTTCTCGGGCCGCGTGAAGACTCAAGCGTGCTTCCCCGTCGGCGCCGAGAGCTCCGGTGTCGTCGCGGCCAACTCGAGCCTGGGCGCCGTCCACTGGACCACGGCCTGCACCCTCGACCCCGTACGGCGGTCATAGACACCCTGCGCGCCACGGTCGTCGCCGCCGGCAACAACGGTTTCACCGATGCCGTCAGCGCTCCCGGCTGCGTTCCCTCCGCGACCACGGTGGGCTCGACCACCGAGACACCACCGACGGCGTCCTGCGCATCTACCTCCGACAGCCCGACGGAAAGACCCTCAGCGGCTGGACCGAGTACGGCCGCGGACACACCACCTCCTTCCGGCCCCTGATCGCCGGCGCCGCCGACGCCAACCTCGACGGCATCACCGACATGTGGGCCACCGCCGCCGACGGCACCCTGAAGTTCTCCAAGGGCGGCAGCTCCGTCCGCGGCCCGAGCACCCAGGTCGGCAGCGGCGGCTGAGGCACCATCAAATCCATCAGCTGACCTGGCTCCTCCCTCCCTGCGGCTGCGCAGCGCTCCGCAGCGGCCAGGAGATGCCACCGTGCCCCGCGGACACAGGGCTCACCAACATCCCCTGGCCGTCCGGAAGTCCACACACGCTTCCGTCTGAGAACGAGGACGAGGAGGCCTCAGCTCCACACACCGCTCACCCCCCACGAAACGCACCCCCAACCACGCAACCTCGGTGGTCCGACCACCGGACCGCACCGGAAGCACGCCGAAAAATCCTGTTCGCTGTCACCAGCCCCGACGCCATGGCGAGTGGGGAGCGCACCGCACAAGACGCCTACACGTACGCGAGGAAAAATTCACCCCCCCGGGGGGTGCCCGGGATCGGCCTCGGACACACGACAGCGCGGCCCTCCACCGGGTGATGGCGGCCCGCGCAGGGGGTCGTCGAGGACGGTCTCTCACGTGGCGGACCGCAGGCTTTCACAGCTCGGGCACAGCAAGTTCTCCAGGGCAAGACCTCTGGCCCCGGGCGGTGTTCGACGACTCGGTGCAGCTCAGCGCCGACGCGTTCTTACGCCGGACCATGCCGCCATCCAGGCACGAGGCGACGGCTGGGACGGCAATCCTCCATGCCGGAACCCCTCTTGAGAGGGACCACGCTCAGCCCAGTACCAGCAGCACCGCCAGGGCGACGAGGAGGGAGTCGATGCGGTCCAGCAGCCCACCGGAGCCGGGAAGCCAACGACCGGCGTCCTTCACCCGGGCGCCCCGCTTGACCATCGACTCCAGCAGGTCCCCGAGCGGCCCGCCGACCGCCACGGCCACCGCCGTCTGCCACGTCAGGGACGACAGCACGGCGAGCGTCAGGAGACCGGCCGCCGCCCCGGCCAGCGTGCCGCTCCACCGTTTGGCGGGTGACAGCGCGGAGAGCCGGGGGCCGCCGAGACGGCGACCGGCCCCGTACGCGACGATGTCGGCGATCGACACGGCCACGAACAGGACGAGGCCCACCGCGCCCGACGGGACGAGACCGGCCAGGGCACCCAGCCACACGAGCCCGAGCAGGCCCGCCCCCAGGCGGCGGAGCCCGTGCTCCGCGTCGCCCGACAGCAGGGGCACCCCCGCGATCGCGAGCGCCCCGACCGCCGCGACCCGAAGCACCTCCCCGGGGGCCAGCCAGGCGGTCAGGACGAGCCCGACGACCGCTGCGCCGAGCACCGCCCGGTCCACCGGGCCCAGCCGCAGCAGCCCGCCGAACTCCGCCACCGCGACCACCCCGACCACGGCTGCGAGCCCTGCGATCCCTGGCGGCCCGAGCCAGAACGCGCCCGTGACCACGGGGACGCCGAGCGCCCACACACACCAGCGGACCATCAGCTCACGCCGCCGGGTCGCCGCCACCGCGAGCCCGCCGACCGCCAGTGCCCCGCCGAGGTACGGCACGAGACCGGGGACCGTCGTCACCGGGAGACCCAGCCGCCCGGCACACCCGCCGCGACCGTGACCGGCGTCGCCACCGCCCCCGTCGCCCGCGCGCGCAGCGCGTCCAGGGCGCTCCGGCATGCCGCCACGATCCGCGCGTTCTCCGCCGTGTCGCGGACGGCGACGCGGACGGTCCGTCCCTCGTACGCCGGGGACATCGGCGACAGGTCCCGCAGGTAGACGTCGTGGCGCCGGCACTCACGCACCAGCCGGGCCGCGCTCGGTCCGCTCGGCGGCAGGGTCACGGTGAGGAAGTTCGCCACGCCCTCGTCGACCGAGAAGAACCCGTCGAGCTCCGAAAGCCCGGCGGCGAGCCCGCGCCGCAGCACCGCGGTACGCGCCCAGCGTTCCGCGTAGTACCCCGGGTCGCGCAGCGCCGTCACGGCGGCCAGCTGGGCCGGCAGACTCACGGGCCACGGCGGCGTCCAGCGGCGCAGCTCCCCGGCCGTGTCCGGGTCGGCCACCAGATACGCGGCCCGCATCCCCGACAGCGCGTACATCTTCGAAAGCGACGTGCACACCACCACCCGGGCATCGACCGAAGCGAGCCCGGCCAGCGACTCCGCAGGATCGACATAGCCCAGATACGCCTCGTCGATCCACCACCGGGTCCGCGCGGGAGAGGCCTCGATCACCGCCCGCAGCGCGTCGGCGGAAGCGTGGCGGCCGGTCGGATTGTTCGGATTGACCACCACCACGAGGTCGTACCGACCGCTCCCGGTCGCGGCGGCGAGCCGGGCCGGATCGAGCAGCCAGCCGTCCTCCCGGCGCAGCCGGAGCCGGTCCACCTGGCAGCCGATCACCCGCTCGGTGACATGGGCGTACTCGCCATAGCTCGGATCAAGCAGCAGCACCCGACTCTCCGGCGTCAACCACCGGCCGAACGCCCGGAAGATCAGATCGGACGAACCCGCCCCGACGACCAGCGACTCCACCGACAGCCCACGGACCCCGGCGATCTCCGCGAGCAACCCTTCCGCACCCGTCGGCGGCGAGGTCCGCGCCGCCCACCCCGGATCCTCCGACAACACCCCGCGGACCTCCGGAGACGGAGGGAACCAGGCATCCAGCACATCGGCCGCGACCACCTCGTGACGGCGGGCCAGCGTCCGGAAGTCCGTACCGATCGCGGAGAAGAAGGCACCGCCGTGCTCGCAGCCGTCCGCGCGCGGCGCGAACTCCACGTCCAACCGCCAGTCGAGACCCACCCGCAGCCGCTCCAAGGTCCGGCCGTGACGCTCCCGGACCGTCCTCGTCAGCTCGGCCACGGAACCGCTCAGCACCTCGAACGAGACCGCGCCCGAGCGGACCGGCCGCCCCACCGGCCGCAACCCGGCGGCGAGGTACATGTCCAGCAGCTCCGTGCGTCCCATCGCCACCACCTGGCGGCCGCCCCGCGCCGCGACCCAGCGCAGCGCCGCGTACATGAGGAGCGGCGCCGCCACGGTGGACCGCCAGCGCTCCTCGACGGTCAGGACGCGGATCTCGAACGGCGCCTCTTCCGACAGGACCGGCAGCTCCTCGCGCGTCAGGTACTTGTCCAGCGCGTAGCGACCGACCCACGGCGGGGTGAGACTGACGAAACCGATCCGCGTCTCCCCACGCGCGGCCACGAGATACACGTTGTCGCCGTCGAGCCCGTCGCTCAACCGCCCGGACGGATGCACCGGATGTTGGCCCAGTTCCTCCGCGTACACCCGATGCCGCAGCTCGTGAATCCAGTCGTGATCACTGGGCGTGGCTGCGCGCAGCTGTATGGCGTGGTCCATGAGCGTCTCCCCTGAGGCGATCCGGCATTCGCTCCCCAGCATGGAGGAGCCCGACGGACGACACCTGAGTACGTGTACTCACTTCGGTCACTGTCGCCGGGGATGTTCGAGGGTGGCGCGGCCGCGTTCGACGAGCGGCTTCGTCCCGCCGTACTGCAGGGCCGACGGTACGGGGAAGCAGGACCTCCTCATGCGTCGTGACCGGATCGGCGAACGCGCAGAGCGGTGGCGGGCACACCCGCAGGCCTG
The DNA here is from genome assembly GCF_900105415.1 of Streptomyces sp. TLI_105. Lineage (GTDB taxonomy): Bacteria > Actinomycetota > Actinomycetes > Streptomycetales > Streptomycetaceae > Streptomyces. The sequence goes on from NZ_FNSM01000001.1 coordinate 8,465,542, forward strand.
CCGTCCGGACGACAGGGGCACGTTCGAGTCCGGTACCACCGAGCCGGCCGACATCCTGCGCAACTACCTCGACCTGGAAACCGGAGCAGGCTGTAATGGCTTCACCCTTTACACGGACACCGTTGCCGACGCCGATTTCCTCTACAACCCCGACAGCTACACCGCGCCCCACACCGTCATGGACATGAAGCCGCCGTACGTGACCGGCAAGAGTTGATCACGTCAACACCGCGGCCGGACGGCTTCGACCAGGACAAATGCTCCGCCACGACCGCCCGAACATCCCCGTGCCACAGGAGAGCGATGATGGGCATCGAAGGCGCCGTGTCCTCGAAGGTTCTTGATCGTTTGAACCGGTGTGGGTATCAGTGCTGTCCGAGGTCGGGCGACGACTGCCGTGCTGGCGATGCTGCTCGTCGGCGGTTGCTCGGTAAAGTCGCAGCCGACGCTGCCGGCATCGGAGCAGGGCCGCAGGGACCTGATCAAAGCCGCCCAGCAGATGCTGGTGAACCGGTGCATGACTGCCCGTGGCGCTGCCGGGCAGCCTCCACGACAGGAGGCCTTGTTCGGTGCCGGTCCGGCTGAACTGTCGGTCACCCTCGCCACCGGCTACACCGTCCGCATGCATACCGACGGCTGCCTGGCCGAGGCCCACCGCTTCCTCTACGGTGACCAAGCCCGCTGGTTCCGCGCCGAGGTCACCGTCAACAATCTGCGCCCCGAGGCCCAGGTCCGACTCGCCGAGGACCCCGGCTACCGGGCAGCGCTCGCCCGCCGAGCCGCCTGCCCTGACGAGGACACCCGATGTGCGCGGGCAAGCGGCCTGGATGAGCTGCGCGCCCGGCTTGAGCCCCTCCGGCTCGCCGAGGTCCGTGCCGCGCACCGCGAGGAGATCGCCACTTACCACCAGTTGCGCGACCGCGCACTGCACCGCGCGGCCGGGCTGCTGGCCGGTCAATCAACCCCCCATCAGAAAGATCGAGCCCCCTCATGACGAAAAGCAGGCTGCTCACCGCCACCGCAGCGGCGTTCCTCCTCCTCACCGGCGGCCTCGCCGCGGCCGGTTCGGCCGGCGCGGCCGACTGTCCCAGTGGCGAGTTCTGCGCTTGGGAAAACGCCGACTTCGGTGGTCAGCGCGCCAACTGGTCGGGTGACGACGGCTGGTGGGAGAGCTGGATCGCCGACGAAGACTCCTCCTGGGCCAACCACGGAATTTCCGGTCCGGGCATCAAGGACCACGTCCAGGTCTACTCCGGGGCCCACCAGGGCGGCCACATGACCATCTGTCTCACCCCAGGCCAGGAGGTCAACTACAACTCCGCAGCCAATGACAACGGCGACTCCCACACCTGGGCCATGAGCTGCTGAAGCCATGCACCTGCCGAGGCCCCGCGGACACGGTCCAGTCGGGGCCTCGGCTCTCCCGTCTGGCGACTGGTCCACTGAGTTCTGCGGCGGCGCGGCGGAGTTCGCCGAGGGCCTGACCGAAGTCGGCGACTGCGGCGACCTGGGGTGTGGACAGGTGGGGGAGGCCTGGTCGGGGTTCGCCGGCAGAGGCAGGCAGGCCACAGGGGAGTCTGGGTAAGCCCCCTGGGGCGGTGACGTGCCCGCCCCGGCCGGAGTGCGCTGGAGGCAAACCTGGCCGGTCGTCCCGGCCGTCGCCGTGCGGTTTCGAAACGAGGCAGACGGCCGTACGGCGCGATGCGCATCGCATGGGGCGGGTGTGGAGCGAACGGGCGCTGCGCGTCGCCACCCACACTGCTCAGGTGCTGGTGACCGCGGGCGCGCCTGGAGCGGAGGTCCGATGGCTGGTGGGTGGAGCCGTAACCGTTTGGCGGTGTCCTGGTTTCCCCTCCTACGATGCTGGTGCGGTTCTCGTCGTCTACTGAGGTTGAACTCGTGGTGTCGTAGGGGCTGACGGCTGGTTGCTCATGCGGTATCAACGGGGCATGCGGTATCCACAAGGGGGCGGGCTGACCCCGGAACGGCAGCAGTTCCGCGAGGAGTTGCGGCTCCAGGCGGCCGAGCGGTTCGCCCAGGGCGAGGCAAGCTCGGTGATCGCCAAGGACCTTCGGGTCAGCGTCCGTTCGGTGCAGCGGTGGCGGCAGGTGTGGGATGAGGGCGGTCCGCGGGCTCTGCGGTCCCAGGGGCCGGCGTCGCTGCCGAGGCTGAGCCAGAAGCAGTTTGCCCAGCTGGAGGCGGAGCTGGCCAAGGGGTCTGCCGCGCACGGCTGGGAAGACCAACGCTGGACCCTGAGCCGTGTGAAGACGGTGATCGGCCGGCGCTTCCACCTGACCTACACGGTCCAGGGCGTGCGCAAGCTACTCGTGCGCAACGGCTGGTCCTGTCAGGTGCCGGCTCGACGGGCCATGGAGCGGGACGACGACGCGGTGGCCGGGTGGGTCAAAGAGGTGTGGCCCTGCGCGGAAGACTCGCGGCGGCCCGTGGAGCCTGGCTCGTGTTCGAGGACGAAGCCGGTTTCTCCATGACGCCGCCGCAGGCCAAGACCTGGTCGCAGCGCGGCCGGACCCCGGTGGTGCGGGTCCGAGGCCGTTCCCGCAGACGGATATCGATCGCCGCGCTGACCTGCTACAAACCCGGCCACCGGTCCCGGCTGATCTACCGGCCACGCAGGGACGACGGCCAACGCGACGGACGCAAGAGCTTCTCCTGGCGCGACTACCGTGACCTGCTGATCGCAGCACACCAGCAACTCGGCGGCCCGATCGTGCTCGTCTGGGACAACCTCAACGTCCACAAAGCCGCCGGCCTGCGCGAGTTCGCCGAGGCCCGGGACTGGCTGACCATCTACTACCTGCCGCCCTACGCACCCGACCTCAACCCCGTCGAAGGGATCTGGTCCCTCCTGCGACGCGGCTGGCTCTCCAACGTCGCCTTCAGCACCCCCGAACACCTCGTCCAGCGCATCCGACGCGGCCTACGGCACATCCAGTACCGCAGCGACCTCATAGACGGCTGCCTCGCCGAGACCGGCCTGCCCATCAAACCCGCCTGAGCAACAAACCCGCCTGAGCAACAACACGACACCACGAGTTCAACCTCAGTAACGGCCGAGGACACTGGTCTCCGGTTCGCCGGAATCAGACACCCGGGTTCGATCCCGGCGAGCGCTGTTCTCTCCACCGGTCCGCTCCCCGCACCCGCGGTGATGGTCCCGGGCCTTGCCACTGGCCCACACATGTCGGCGCCTACGGGGCTGGGCTCCCGTCCATGAGTCATCAGCCCCCTTATGCCAGCCGGTTCCTCGGTGAGTTCCAGGAGCTTGAGCATGGCCGGCCTGATGGCCCTTCGCTCCGCGCCGGCATCCGTGGTCAAGCCGGACCGGACGGACACCGGATCGCTCGGTACCTCCGTTCCGGATCCGTACTCGCTGCCACGGGAACCCGCGTGCACGATGTCCTCAGTTCCGACCGCGAACCGATCGACGTGCTCCGGTTGCACACCGACGGTCAGTGGCTCTGGTACTCGGACCTTGCCCACTACGTCGAGCGCTACCACATCGCACTGGACGAAGAGTTCCTCCAGCACGCCCGAAACCGGAACTTCACCCCGCCCCAGCTGTCACATGCCGACCTCCTCAAGATCGAGGAGACTCTGTTCGGCACTGAGAAATCCTGACCACCGGCCGAACTTGACGCGTTACGGGCCCGAGGCGTCTATCAGGGGCAGAGCCTCGCCTGCTCCCCCTGCTGGGATGGTCCCCGAGCCGTCCGTGCGCGGCGGTCACCTGGCAGGTAGCAGGTAGCAGGTAGCAGGTAGCAGGTAGCAGGCAGCGGGCAGCATCGCCCTGGCCCTCGGCTGGGGCGTGAGCGTGCCTTTCGCGCCCGGGCCGACCGGCTCTACGCAGCCGCAGGGGGGGGCAGCTCCTGATCGGCTTCCTGTTGCTGCCCGGCCACCTGCGGCGCTCGCGCCTGCGGTAGCTCCCTGCGGCCGCGCTGCTCAGATGCCGGTCAAGGCTGCCTCGGTGGGCTCCTCCTCCTTCGGCTGCTCCGCGACAGCGGCAGTGGTAGAGGCAGGGGCGTGGGCCGTGGGCCAGGTGTAGAGGGTGAGGCCCTGCCGGGTGTCCTTCTCCAGTTCGTCCTTCGCCACCAGCCTTTCCAGGGTGTTGCGGACGACCTGGTCCGACGTCGCGCGCTCGGGGTGGTCCGCCTTCAGCTCGGCGCTGATCTCGCTGACCTTCTTCGGCTCACCAGGCTGGCGGGCGAGGAGCTCCTTGAGGAGTTCACCGAGCGTGGGGGCCGTCGGCTTCACGGTCTGCTTCGCCGTCGTAGCCTTCTTGACGCCTGTCTTCTTGGCTGTCGGCGCCTTCCCGGCCACCGCCTTCTTTGCCACCACAGCCCCCTCCACGGCCGGGGCCTTCCCCGCGGGAGCCTTCTTGGCGACAGGCGCCTTCTTGGCGGCACGCTTGGCCCTGGTGGTCTTCTTCGCCGGAGCCTTCTTCACCGAAGAGGCGCCCGGGGTCTTCTCCGCCCTCGGCTGCGGCACGGCCGCAGCCTCCGCACCGGCGTCGGCCGCAACAGTGCCGTCCACCGGCTCGGCGGCAGCCGCCGGTTCACCCCCGGCGGCCGCCGGCAGGGACTCCAGCGTCGCGGCGAGCCACTTCTCCTCCTCCTGCAGCCGGCCCAGCCGAACAGTGAGAGTGGCCTGCTCGGCCTGGTTGGCGGCGAGATCAGCGGCGAGTTGCTCCGCGTACTTGCTCTGGATCGAGGTGTTGACCGGCTCCTCAGCCATGCACTCCACACTCCTCATGAGGGATGGGTATTGCTGCCGGATGCTACTTGTCGCAGACCGCGCCCGGGCGGTATAGCCCACAACACCCCTCAAACGATGCCCCGCACCGCACCCCACCGACGTCAAAGACCCCCACGGTGGTCAGCTCCACAGCCAACCGGTGCGCCGCCCTCACCCCAGGAACAGTGGATAGGCTCCCGCCATGACTGCTGAGTGGTATGTCCTCATCGAGGAGGACACCAGGGTGACGGAGCGCGCCGACGGCGTCGACTTGAAGCTGCACCGCTGGAAGATGGTGGGTACTCACCTGATTACGGGCACCGAGGAGCAAGCCGCAGCAGTGGCCCAGGACGCGGCCCTGCACTACATACCGGCAATCCTGGCTCGTCATGCCCGACCAGGAGACGAGCCGGCCCGGCACGCTTTCCTCACCCAGGACGGAGCCTGGCTGGTCCTTCTCAGGCAGCGGCACCGCGAGTGCCACATACGAGTGACCACAGCCCGGCTCATGCACGTACAAGAAGAGAAGCAAGCCCCCCAGAAAAGCCTGAAGGACAAACTCCTTGGCGTGCTGGAGGGCCCGCCGCCTTCCGCGAAACCGTGGACCCCCAAGGCATAGAACCAGGGAAGCGTAACCCCGCCGAACTGCCGGTAGACGGCACAGATCGGGGTACACGGGCGCACATGGCACCGAAGACCGAACAATTCCTGCGGGCCGTACGGCAGCTGCGCCGGGTCCGTGCTCTCTACATGTCAGGCGTTCTGTTGTGGGCGGCTGCCGCGGCCTGGACGGGTGGGTCCCATCCGGGGAGCCCGCAGATGTGGGTCTCCCTGCTTCTCCTGGTGGTTTTCGCCGGTTTGCTGTGCACGGCCTGGGTGTGGCTGCGGCGTCTCCAGGTCGCCCCGGGGCGTCGGCCTGCGCATCACGCCGCACCTCGACGGGCCGTCACCTCACGCCACGCGAGCGTGTGAACCCGACCCCGCGCGAACCTGGATTTCGGGCGCGCGCAGGGGCCGCATCTTCCCTTGCCCGAGGGCGGCAGAGACGCGGACCGAGGCGAGAACGGCACTGCTCAAGGCAGACAGATGGCGGGTCAGAGGCCGTTCAGGGCGGGTTCACCACGCGGGACGGCACTCACACAATGAGGGCAACACCTTCTCCGTCCGGCTGGAAGTCGATGCCGCAGACCCGTACGAGGCCAAACCGGACGCCGCAAGGCTCGTCTCGGCCCCGCTGGAGAAGGCGGGAATCGCAAAATCCGACGCCCCGCTCGGACCACCGGCCGTCACCGGTCTCCACAGCGATCTCTCACCCTGCACGCCACACGGCAGTCGTGGCGCAAGACCCCCGAGATCCTCCACGGCCCTCGGCCGGCATCGAGCTTCACCCCGGTGCAGGCACCGAACCGTTGAATCCGACCGACACGAGCCGGGTGAAGCTGATGGTTGGCACGCCGGCGGTCCCTGCCGGCTTGCAACGACGATGCGAGGGCATACGAGCAGCATCCCTCGAAAGGAGCTTGCTCATGCTCGGCATAGTCGCAGCGGTGCTGTTCTTCGTCGCGTTCCTGATCAACGCGGCGGACATCGCCACCAATGCTGCGTTCACCTCGACGAACGTGATGTTGCTCGGGCTGACCGCCCTCTCCCTCCAGGTGGCGGGCATCGGCGCCGGCCACGGCGCCAGACGGCGCCCCTGGTCCCGCTCTTGAGGCTCCGCCGCCTCCCGTGACCATGAAGCGGCCGGGGAAGTGAGCGTCCAGGAGAAGCCGGCCTCGGCCGGATCGTCCTGGTGGTGCGCGGTCTCGGGTGCCCTGCCCGCCGCAGAGGACCCCGAGACCGCCCACTGACTCATCGCGGCCGTCCTCGTGGGTCCCGCGCTGCTGCGGCACCGCCAGACCCACTCCGTTGTCATCTGCATCGGCGGTCGCGTCGTGAGTGACATCTTCTGGGCAGGGGGCCCTGGAGTGGAACGGAGGATCGGGGGCAGGTGGTTGCTGAGCGCATGGGACCGCTCTGGCCGCCCATGCACCTGCCGTCTCCCCCTTCCGGCAGGTGCATGGGCAGCTGAACGGCCCGCGCCAGGCAGGGGTGCGGGCCGTTCAGTATGAGGAGGTCGGGCGGGGATACCTGCTGGGAAGGTGGATCGGGGACGTAAGGCCTCCAGGGCCTGTTGGGAAAGTGGCTGAGGAGACACTTCCGCGCGCACCCCGTCGCTCCCCGGGTTACGACCGCGATGCAGGGGGCAATGGATGCAGGGGGCAAAGGCGGGGCAAAGGCGCGGCGGGCTGCGGGGACGCACTCCTCCACAGATCTGCTTCGGCATCTGATGTGCCTCATCGAGCAGTTCACAGGAGACGCTCGGCATCGCGCCGAAGCGGACGTCGTAGCGTTGAACGCTGGAGAGGCTCGCGAGGTCTCCGCGTTCGTCCGTGATGGCCACCGTTTCCGGCAGGGATCGCTGATTCTGGATCCTGCCGCAGCATCGACCGTGGCGTGGCGGCCGTTTCGAGTCCTCGGCAGTTACGGCAAAGACGTCGCCTTGGTTGCTCCGTCCCATGTTCATGGGGCGGGTCCGCTCGCCGCCCCGGGAAGTGGGGCGGTCGACAAGGGGGTGTTCCGCCTGCTGTCCCTGCAAGCCGCTGATCGCTACTGGGAACTCGCCATTCCCGCTGCGGACGTTGCTCTGGTCCGTGCTGTGCTGCGCGGGTATGGCACCGGAGGCCAGCCAGAGCGCCGCTGCTTACGGGCATCGGTCGGGAGCACGTCACAGCCATTCGTCGAGGACCGCGGCCGGCACAGTCGCTTCGTAGCGGACCTTCGTAGCGGACGGCGAGTCTGTCGTATCTGGTGGCGACCGCGCGGTGGTGCTTGAGCCGGTTGATGCCGCATTCCACCGTACGCCGCTGCATGTAGTCGGTCTTGTCGAATCTCGGCGGCCGGCCGCCGAGGGAGGCGAGTTTCTGCCTGTTGCGCGTACCCGGTCCGCAGGGACCGGGATCGTCGCCTTGATACCGCGTCTGCGTAGGTGAGCGCGGTTCCTACGAGAGCCGTAAGCCTTGTCGGCCCGGACGGACACGGTCCGGTCGCTTGCGTGGCCGCCCCAAACCGATCCGGGGAACTCGGATCGCTTCCAGGACCGGCTCAAACTGCGGGGAGCCACCTCGCTGACCGGCCGTGATCACCACGGACAGCGGCTTCTGTCCCTGCCCGACAGCGAGGTGGATCTTGCTGGTCAGGCCGCCGCGGGATCGTACGGGCCGTGGTCGGCCGGCTCGACGGCGATCCCGCCTGGCGACTCCTTCTGGAGGTCCCCCTTTTCGCCGCCCCGGCTGCATGCTGGTGAGCCCGGCGGACCGTCGAGTCGACATTCACGTCCCAGATGATCAGGCCCTTCGCGTCCGCCTCGGCCTGGAGCCGGGCGACGATCCGGGCCCAGGCGCCGTCCCGCCAGTGCCCTCGACATCATCTTCGTGCCAGCCGAAGGATCCCTTCAGCCCACCACCACTCCGCTCCTGCTGATGAACATGTCTGCCTGAGCAAGCGGCCTGCGGAAGGGGAAACCAGAGGGAAGCAGGGGACCGCCTGCGGAAGCTACTCCTCCAGGGTGCTGTCCTCCGTGGTGATCCGGGCGCAGGCGCGGACGACCTCGCCGAGTTCCATCCCGCCTTCGCGGAGGTCGCGCTGGCGCCGGGCCCCTCCGCCGCGTACCAGGAGGTTCTTGAGGGCGGCGCGTGCCCGGTCGAGGTCGCCGGTCTCCCGCAGGGCGTCCTCGGTGTGTGCGACGAAGGCGTCGAAGGCCGCCTCCGGCGGGATCGGTCGCAGCGTCTGAGGGTCGAGCAGCGGGCCGTCCGGTCCCGAGCGGGCGGCCTGCCAGGCTGCGAGCCGGAGCAGTTCGAGCGGAACACGGGGCACGGGCTCTCCCGACCGCCAGGCCCGCGCCTCGGTCTCGACCAGGGCCCGGGCGAGGGTGGCCACCAGCACCGTGGTGTCGGGTTCGAGACAGACGTCGGCGACGCGGATCTCGACCGTGGGGAAGTTGTGGGAGAGACGGGCGTCGAAGTAGATCATGCCCTGGTCGCGCAGGACTCCGGTGCCCAGCATGTCGCGCACGCGGGCGTGATAGCCGGCCGCACTGCCGAACGGCTCGTACGGGCCCGCGGAGGGGAGGCGGTACCAGACCCGGCTGCGGTAGCTGGCGTATCCCGTGTCCTTCCCCTGCCAGTAGGGCGAATTGGCGCTGATCGCGGTCAGGAGCGGCAGCCACGTACGGATCCGGTCGAGGACCGCGACGCCCTCCTCGTCCGACTCGACGGAGACGTGCACGTGACATCCGCCGGTGAGCTGCTCCTCCGCGGTCAGGGCGAACTGGTCGGCCATCCAGCGGTACCGCCGCCCGAGGTTCCGGGAGGGCTGCACCGCGAGGGGCGAGGTCGCCAGCGCGGCGACCTGGGCGCCGACACCTTCAGCGTGGCGCCCGGCCTCGCCGCGCCACCGGACGATCTCCTCACGGAGGGCGCCCATGTCGCTGACGGGGCGAGTGGCGAACTCCAGCTGCTCCTGATGCAGCTCCTTCTCGAAGACGTCCCCCGCCTCGCCCCCGGCGGCCGCGGCAAGGACGGCGGACGACAGAGCGAGCGGCTCGCCGGTCCGGGCGCTGACGAGCAGCAGCTCCTCCTCCACACCTACCGTGCGGATCCTGTGCTGCGTCGGGGTCTGGGTCACGCGGTTCTTCCTTCCGGGTGGAACATCGCTGATCTTCGGTGCGTCTCAGGCGCTTACCCCGGATCGGACGGATCAGCCGGGCGGACACGGGCACTTTCCCTGGAGCCCGTCCCCGTCCCCGTCCCCGTCCCCCTCGCCGTCTTCCCCGTGGCCGCGCGCCGTACTGCCTCTGCGCGGGCCTGCTCCGGGAGGCGGCGGCTTTCCGTACGCCGGACGGGGCCCTGGAGGACCTCGCCATCGGACTCCCGCATCACGCCGCGGTACCGGTCGACCGGTTCAGGGCCGGCTCGGGCGTCTGCGCGTGACACTCGCCCGGCCCGGCCGCCTGCGCGACATCGCCTCGCAGCGGGCGGCCGGGCGGCGGACCGGCCCGCCGCGGCGTGCCCTACATCACCCCCAGCCCCGTGTGCGGGAGACCCGCCGCGGCCTCATCCCCACCCCTTACTGCACCGACCATGGAGCCGGTGCTGGAATGGCACCCCGCCGACGGCATCCACTGCGCCCCCTCATCCTCCACGCCATCACGCCATGTGACCAAGAGAGGCCGGTTCTCGCGCAGAGGGCCCCTGTGCTCTCTACGCGCGAAGGGGTTCTGGCTCAGCTTCCGTGCAGCGGCCACTGTGAGTGACGGCCGACCACCTCCAAGCGGCGCCCGAGGCTGCCCGAAAAAGAGCCGTGCTCAAGCGGTCGGGCTGACAGTTCAGGGCCGTGGAAGAGGTGGCGCTCCCGCCGGGGGAGGAGGCGCCACGGGCGATCCGGGTCGCGGACCGGTGGCACCTGTGACACAACCCGAGCGCGACGGCCGAGCGGTGTGTTGCCCAGCACCGCCGCTGCCTGGCGTCCTGGCACCCACCGCACCTCAGCCTGAACCCGAGCCGGTCACAGCCGCAGAGCCGGCCGCGTCCGCCTGGTCACGAGGACACCGATTCGCTGACAGGTGTCGGCGTGCACCTGAAGGTGCACAGCCGCGTGCGACTGAACGTGTTCAGGTATGCCCCTCTGGATCAGCTCCGACCAGGTTCCCCCTCCGGATCAGTTCCGTCGGTACGCGCCGGGTGCGATCCCGTGCGTGCGTTTGAACGCATTGGCGAAGGCGAACTCGGATGTGTAGCCCACCTGGGCGGCGATGGATCTCAACGGTGCGTTCGATGCCCGTAGCAGGCGCGCTGCCGTGGTCATCCGCCACCAGGTCAGGTAGCCGAGGGGCGGTTGGCCGATCAGCATGGCGAAGCGTCTGGCGAAGGGTGCCCGGGAGAGCCCGGCTTCCGCAGCGAGTTTCGCCACCGTCCACGATGCCGCCGGGTCCCGGTGGATGGCGTGAAGGGCGGCGGTGACCGGCGGGTCATTCAGCGCGGCGGCCCATCCGGTGGTGTCCCCTCGGGTGGGCTGTTCGTCGAACCAGATGCGCAGGATGTAGAGCAGCAGCGCGTCCAGGAGGCCGGGGACGACTGTGTCCGTGCCCAGACGCGGATTCTCCAGCTCGGCGGCCAGGAGTTGCACCGCTGAGCGCAACTCGGGATGGCGGCCCGAGTGCGCCGGCAAGTGGATCAGATCAGGAAGGGTCAGCAAGAGCGGGTGAGCGCGCGACGGGTCGAGCTGGTAGGCCCCACAGAGCACCACGGTGACCGGACCCCCGTCTCCGCTCCGGTCGACACTGTCCGAGGCGTAGGCGTCGTACAGCTCGTGGCCGTCGGGGCCGCAGGCAGGGGCCGTGACCACGCGCTCGGGACTGTCGGCCAGGGCGTGCCCGCTGCCGTGGGGAAGGAACACCACGTCACCCGCGACCAGTTGGACGGGCTCGGCGTCCGGGGGCAGCAGCCAGCAGGAACCCTGCAGGATCACCTGGAAGCCCGCCGCCCCCGGTACGGAGGCGAACTCCTGTCCCCACGGAGCATGCCACCGCACATGTGCCGACCGGGGTCGGCCCGTCCGCGTCACCGCGACCACGTCGCTGAGCACATCCATACGCCGAGAGTACGGGGTGCGAGACGTACGCGCATGAACCAGGCAGTCTGACGCATGGATCGTCTCCATGTGCGGTCCTAGATTCGCGGCATGACGATGATGAAGACCGCGCGTATCCACGCGTACGGCGATGCCTCCGCGATCCGCCATGACACCGTTCCCCGTCCACTACCCGCCTTCGGTGAAGTGCTGGTCGATGTCGCCGCGACCTCGTTCAATCCCACCGAGGCAGCTCTGCGCGCCGGACTGCTGCACGCGTTCTTCCCCGTGGACCTGCCCTACGCGTTCGGCTGGGACGTCGCCGGCACCGTGGCCGGGATCGGCGCTGGAGCGGAGGGCTTCGCCGTCGGCGACCGGGTCATCGGGCGGCTCGACAGAGGGGGTGCGGCTGCCGAGTACGTCTGCGCGCCCGCCGCCGTGCTGGTTGCGGCACCGGCGTCCGTCCCTCTCGCGAACGCGGCGGCCCTCCCCGTGGCCGGTCTGACGGCCTGGCAGGCGGTGTTCGAACACGGGAAGGTGGCCGCTGGTCAGCGGGTACTGGTCAACGGTGCGGGGGGTGGCGTAGGAGGCTTCGTGACGCAGCTCGCCAAACATGCGGGCGCGGAGGTGATCGCCACGGCCAGTCCGCGGAGCACGAAGGCGGTCCTGCGGCAGGGGGCGGACCGGGCGATCGACTACACCGCCGGACCGGTGGGCGCCGCACTGGACGCCCGGGTGGACACCCTGCTCAATCTGGTCCCGCTGAGCCCGCCGGACGCCGCGGCTCTGGCGCCTCTGGTGCGGCGGGGCGGGAGGATCGTGTCGATCGCAACCCCGATCGAGCCGTCTGACGACGCCGGGGTGAGCGCGGTGCACATGGTCGCCCGCAACGATGTCGCACAACTTGCTGCGCTCGTGGAACTCGTCGACGCCGGCGTGCTCGCCATCGACATCAGCGAGTCACGTCCCCTGGCCGACCTCGCCGACGTCCACCACCTCAGCGAAGCCGGCCAGATCCGAGGCAAGGTCGTCATCATTCCTTGACCCCTGGCGGACAGATCGTGATGCTGGGCTCCGCGCCTGCTTCCACTGGGCACGTTCCCGTGTACCCGGCTGAGCACTTTGACGAGTACGCCGACAGGTTCCAGCACGCAGAAGGGTTCGTCCGCTTCTCCGGCTCCCGTCCGGCGGCCCCGAGGGCCGCATGGACCTTCATCACCTGTTCGGCTCCTGCGGTCTACTCCGCGAGGGCCTTGCGGTGTCGAGGCGCTGTTCCGGCCGCTCGTCGCGGCACGAGGGCAGGCCGCCGCTGACGCCAGGCCGGGAGCGTACCCGGGTCACTCGGAGCGCGGTGGAGGTCGGGCTGGCTCAGGGCCCGCGTTCACCGCGCCGCTGAGGCCGGCGCTCTTGCAGGTCGCAGCCCAGGCCGTCCCAGCGCCCCGCACCGCGAGACTATGGACCTGCTGACAGTGAGCCTTTTCCAGCCTCACGCTGAGGTGTGATGAAGGACGAGGACGGCCTGGACGATCGCGGTGATGCGGTGGGTGCCGCAGCGGAGCCTTCGCGGGAGGCGCCGGCCCTTCGGGGTGGCCATGGCCCGCTCGCCGAGGCAGCGGATCTTGGCGTGTGTGCTGTTGTGCCGGCGCTGCCACCGTGTGAGGCGGCGGCCGCGGAAGGGCACCCGGATAGGACCACCGGCACCTTGGTACGCCTTGTCGGCCCGGCATGTGAGGCCGGCCTCGGTGAGCGCGTCGACGATGCCGTGGGTGCGGGCGGCGGTCAGGTCGTGGGCCGGTCCGGGCAGGGCGGGCGGGGCCCGCAGCAGCCGGCCGAAGGGATCGGTGAGGACCTGGACGTTCCTGCCGTGGCGTTGGTGTCTGCCCGAGTGGTACGGGGTGTCGGCGGCGGTCCGGTCGATCGGCAGCGGGGTGCCGTCCAGGATCACGAACGCCTTGGTCCGGGCGATGCGCATCGCCTCGGCCGGGGTGGGTGCGAGGGCGGCCGGCACGTCGACGGCCTTGCGTATGGAGCGGTACACGGTCGCGATGCCGATGCCGGACCCGGCGGCGGGCTGGGCGTAGGTGTCACCGCATCGCGGACGGGCCGGAGTGAGGAGAGCCTGGCGGCCGGCGGTCAGGCGTCGCCATCGGGTCCCGATTTTCCCCTCGCCGGGCAGCGAGTCGTCCGGTCAGGCACCGCAGGGTGCGACGGGACAGGTCGATCGAATGGGGTCTCCCCTGCTCGAGCGGAGCCGAGAGCTTGGGGAGGGGTGGACAAGCACGCGAAGCTCCTGGTGCTGCGGGGGATCTTGGTCGAGAACCCGTCTACCAGGAGCTTCGTCGTTCCACCGAACTGCCCCACACACGGCCCGCACCGTCAGGTGGGAAAGGGCTCAGTCAGTGCGGCGGAGTCGATGCCAGGACGTTCCTGTTCGATCTCGACAAGTCACCGACGGCGCACACCGTGATCGGCAATCCCCACGTCGGGGGAGACCAGCAGTTTTCCGAACTGCCGGCCGAGCCCGAACCCGGAAAGACCATGAAGCTCTACGTGGTCCCCTACGGACTACGCCACGGCTACCGGTTCACCCTGACCCTCGAATGGGTGGAAGGCGCGAAACGCACCTCGAAGGTGATCGACAACCACGGTCAGGGTTTCCTCATCATGCCGTCGGTCCCCGACCAGAACTACTACACCTACGGCAACCCGGGGGAGCGGCTGAAGAAGGTAGGCGACAGCCGCCCCTGGTTCCTCAACTCCCTTCCTCAGCCCTCCCAGCCTCCTCCCGACAGGAGTCCATGAGGGTCGAAAGGAGCAGGACCTGGCCGGAGAAGCCGGCATGGGGGCCTGGTATCACTGCTGATACGCGTGGCCAAGGGTAAGTCCCGCTCCCCACGTCTGTGGACTGGCCCCAGCCCTTTCTTGCCTGTCCTGGAGCCCACCCCTGACCTGACCGTTCACCAGGAATGTCGGCCTCGGCCACGGGGCCCGACTCGGTTTCGCGGAAGCTGTGCCAGAGCCTGTTCTCGTGTACAAAGCCACGACCTCGACTCCGACCACAACGCCTACGTCTCCTCCGTCGGCATCGGCGCCTGACCGCCCCGACTACCGCGAGAGCGGCAACACGCGTACGGCCCGCACGAGCAGTGCGGGCCGTGGCGGCCGCCCGACCGCTCGGGCGGTCACAGCCGCGTCAACCAGCACGGCGCAAGCGCCGTGCTGCGAGGTATCCGCCTGCCACGGTGGCTCCGACGAACAGGGTGAGGCCGACACCCACGCTGAGACCGGACGGACGGAAGGCTCCGCCGACACCCGCCCGGGTGCCGCGGCTCGGAACAACAGGGACGGGGCTGCCGACTGCAGGATGGTGGCACTCGGATTCACCGGCTGAACGCCGGTAGCGCTGGGGCCCACCGGCGGCACCGTCTCCATGCCGCGCCTGGGCAGCGCTTCGCAGGCGATGCCGTCATCGGGGCCCTGGTCTTCGTCGAGCCGGTTCGGGTCGCTCGTGTCCCGGTCGAACACCGCCTGGGCGTCCTCCTGGAAGTGGAAGTCCTTGCAGTCGAGATCCCGAGCGTGAGCGACACCGGCCAATGGAGCGACAGAAGCGATGGCCAGGGCTATGCCGGAGACCGTGCTGCGACTGCTCATCGGAAGACCTCCTCGGTGCTCTGCAACCGTCATCCCACGCTAAGAGCGGCCCGTGCCCGGAGCGCGTGACGCTAGGCCAAACGGGCATCACACTGTGTGGCGCGCAGGGCACAGCCCTGTCCGCGCTGTGCCCGCTCTCATCTGCGGCTGGCCTCGGCCTTTGTGGTGAGCCAGCCTCACCACAGCCTGGTGGCGAGGCCACCCCTGAGAGGTCAGGCTCCTGTTGGCCAGGTGAACGGGGCTGCCGATAGGCCGCCTGGTAGGCGGTGGTGAGTAAAGCCGGCCGTGGCCAAGTCCGCAGGGAAGCTGGCGCTGCTCCTCGTCGTGGTCCTGGTGATGAATCGGGCCCGTCCCTTGCCCGGTGGGGGGCTCCAGGCCTGGCCACCCTCGTGGAGCTACTCTCCGCTCCTGCGAGGGTGGTCTTGCGGAGTGGCGCTCGCTCAATGGCTGCACCGCCTGCTTCGCGTACCCGTCAGAGAGGGCTCTCTCTGTCCAGTTGGCTCCCGTCCGGCCCGATCGACTGCTCCTCGCATACTTCGGGACCGGGCTTGCCAGCGGTGTCGCAACTCGGGTCAGCCGAGCTGATGGGCATCGGTGCACGACCGTCTCCGCGTGGCCTACAGCCGTGGGGGTACGGAACCGTCGACTTGTTCTGAGCGTCGAAGGGGCATGGCTGAAAGAGCTGGACGAATCATCTTCGCCCTCGCGGTGGTTGCTGGGTTACTCACGGGCTGTGCCAAGGCAGACGAGGGCGCCAAGGCCGTCCGGGCGTCACCGTCGGTCCGGACGCTTCCCTTCGACCTCTATACACATTGCGGAATCGACGAGGCCCGCATCGACTCGACGTACTTCGAAGCGGAGACCCCGCTCTCCGACGGCTCGGGCAACCCGCCCGAAGGGTGGGACAACCCGACCCAGCGCGGCACGATGACTTTGACGTCCGAGACAGAGGCCGTCTTCACCGACGACGCCGGGCATGAAGTGAGGTTCCGTGCCCGGCCGGGGGCGAGCGCCTTCAAACACATCTGTGCTTAGTACCCCAGCTCCAGACATGACGATCTGACCTCCTGCGGGGATGGCCCCCTCATCCGGACCACGCCGCAGGGCGAAGAATGCTGCTCCCCGCACCGGCGGGGAGGGTTCCCGGACCTGGGTCACCGTGCCGTGCAGCGCGTTCTGCTCCCCGCTTGCGCGCTTGCCGGAGCCGAACGGGTCTGCCCTGGCACCGTCGAGTACCTGGCTGCCCTGCCCGGCATCACCGTTGTCGACCTCGGCCTCTCCGCCGTAGCCCAGCAGGCCACCCGGGTCCAGGCGCATGCCCCGCCCACTGCGGACTGGCCAGAAGGCGCGATCGTCGTCACCATCCTCCCGGAGCGTCTGGAAGGGAGGATCTGTCCGCGTTCTGGACCTGACGCCGTGAGTGCCGCAGTAGCTGGCGCCGCGGAGGCCCGGGAGGAACACTTCCTGCCGGGCTAGAGGCTGGTGACTCCTATGGGGGCACGATCGCCGGGCTGCCTTACCTTCTGGTGGTTGGTCCGGGCGGCCGTACCCCGCAGGTCGTCGATGCCGCCGGACTTCCGGCCGAGCGGCACGTTGACGTCGATGACGGTGTCGGGCACCTCGGATAGAACGGCCGAGCTACCGAGGGCCGGGGGTCATGCGGGCAACCAGTGGGGCCACCAGACGGGAATGTTGTCAGAGGCGCAGGTGCCGTTTGTGTCGTTTCCTACTCCAAGTGGTGTGCCAAGCCAGGCGAAGTCGAGCAGCGTCAGGGTGGCGAGGGCGCCCACGAGGGTGACGCCAGGGATGAACCGCTGCAGTGCTTGGGGCGTGGTCCGGGGGAGCAGGGAGGCGGGTATCGCCCATGCTGCGAGTCCGGTGAAGGCTGCGGTGACGACGGTGAGGGGTGCCTCCCAGGTCCACCAGTCGAGCAAGCTGGGGTGTTCCCGGAGGATGACCGCGCATGTCCGGCGGGCGGCCCGGGAGAGTCCGTAGGCGCCGTATCCAGCCGTTGCTCCTGCGAGAAGTGTCAGGCATCCGGCTGCCCATGGCGGCTTGGGGCGTGTCTGCATGTCTGTGACTGACGTGGCACCCACGGAGAAGGTTCCACTCCGCGGGGCCGCAGATGCAGGGCGTTTCCTTCCGGCCGGTTCCTCGTTGCCCCGCGTGGCAGGGCGCGCTTCCGTGTCCTGTTCTCGGCGCACGAACCTGCGAGGAGCGGTGATGGTCAACCAGGACTTTCTGACAGCGAAGATCGAGCAGGGCTTCGACCAGCTCGACGTGAACGGCAACGGTGTACTGACCGAGGACGACCACGTGGAGATGGGCCGCCGGGTGGCGTCCTTTCTCGGGCATGCCGAGGATTCCCCGGAGGCAGAACGGATCATCGGTGCCTACACGGCCATCTGGCGGGAGGTACATCTGCCGTTCCTCCCGGCCGACAGCCAGGGAATCCCGAAGGACCAGTTCGTCGCCTCGACCCGTACGCTGGCTCAGAACCCCCAGGCTGCCAGGGCCGTTCTCGGCAGGATCGCCGAAATCTACCTGCAGATCGCCGACATCGATCAGGACGGCCGGATCAGCCCCGCCGAGTTCCTTCTCTTCCAGCGCGGACACTTCCCGGAACTCACCGAAGAGAGTGCGGCCGAGGCGTTCAGCCACCTCGACACCGACGGCGACGGCATGCTGTCACCTGCCGAGTTCACCAACGCGATCATCGAGTTCTGGACCAGCCCGGACCCCGACGCCACCGGCAACTGGTGGATGGGACGCCCCACCTTCTCTCCGGCTTGACCCCCAGGCGCAAAACACCCGGCCGTCGCCCAGCAGGACCCCTGGGACCATGCCCAGCACGCGGCCAGCCCCGTCGGCCGGCCCGACGGCGCGTCATCGCCTCCGCCGCCCCGGGGTGCTGGAGGGCGAGTCCAGCCGCGCCCTCACACCGTGAGCGCTGCGGCCGCCGGCACCACGACGGCAACGACGCCGATCAGCCTGTTCGAAATGGAAGCCCCGGGGGCTTGCCTACACTGCCAGACAACGGAAGTCATCGCCGCCAGCCCATCACCATGGACGCGGGGGCTGGGCCGTTTCTTTCAGATCATCGGATCGTTGGTCTGGTGTGTCTTTGCCGGAT
The DNA here is from genome assembly GCF_900105415.1 of Streptomyces sp. TLI_105. Taxonomy (GTDB): domain Bacteria; phylum Actinomycetota; class Actinomycetes; order Streptomycetales; family Streptomycetaceae; genus Streptomyces. The sequence goes on from NZ_FNSM01000001.1 coordinate 8,483,747, forward strand.
GCCCAGGGGCACGCATCGAGCCGTTGCTGCCGGACCGGACGCCTCGGCGGGGTGGTCGATGGCGTGATCACCGGCAGGTGATCGACGCGATCGCGTTCACGTACCGCACCGGGAGACCCTGGATGGACCTGCCCGAGCACTTCGGCTTGTGAAGGGCGCCCACAACCGGCTGCGGAAGCGGGCCGCCGACGGCACCTGGGAGAAGGTCTTCACCGCCCTGCCCGTCCAGGCCGACACCGAAGGCGACGTCGACCGGGTCGTCGCGGTCGACTCCGTCATCGTCTGGGCTCATCAGCACACCGCCGGGGCCCGTCAAAACGGGCCCCGGCCAGACAGGTGACACACCCGCGCTCCCCAGGTCATGGCCCGCCTGCGGGTGCCCCGGCCGGTCGGCCGGCCAGGACCACGCCGGACGTGATCCTGGCCGACAAGGCCTACTCGTCCGGCGCGATCCGCTCTCATCTCCTGCGGTGCGGGATCCGAGCGGTGATCCCGCAGCCCGCCGACCTTCGACCGCGACGCCTACAAGCAGCGCAACACGGTCGAGCGCTGCATCAACAAGCTCAAGCAGTGGCGCGGCCTGGCCACCCGCTATGACTGTGTCGAGATCGGCCGCGCCGCGTGGGCGGCGATCAGCACGTTCAACCCTGCCCGGTTCACCGACCGCAACCTCGACGCCTTCACCGCCCGTGTGGTCGACCTGGCCCGCAAGCAGCCGACGCGCCGCCAGACCCGCATCCGCAAGGAGCTCGTCGTGCTCCTGGGCGAGCGGCCGATGCGGATGGCCCAGGAGCTTGATGACACCAACCCGGCCGTCACCTCGATGGTCACGGCCGGCGACCAGGTGATTGTCCCGAAGGCGTCGGACGCGGCCCGGGGCTGGTTCACCACGGACGTCAACGCCGACGGGAAGCCGATGCACGACTCGACGTTCAGCGTCTCGGAGCTGAGGGCCCGCCCTCCTGGCGGAAGACCGGGGCAGCGGAGCAGCTGCACGCCGCGCTCCTGGAAGGCCGACCCGAGGTCCTGGGCGTGCTCTTCGTCGACTCCGGCCGCCCCGAGGTCCAGGCGCTGTGTGAGGCGTGGGGCTGCCGGCGGGTCGGTCGCCGGCAGCCGTTTCCCGACTCGCCGAACTTCCTGGTGATGCTCCACGGCCTGCCTGAAGACCGACCCACTGGCTGAGCCGACGCCAGGGCTACCGCGAGGCGGAGCGTGGCAGGGGGTGGCGGACGACGCTGCGGAGAGTCCGGCCCTCGTGGTCCCGTTCGCCCTCTTCGCGCGCGGTCAGGGCGTCAGCCCTGGGGCACCGCGACGTACGCCTCCTTGGGCGTGGTGGTCGGCGTGTAACGGGAGGCGGTGGGCGCGGTCGGGATCAGATCCCGGTGGATCACCTTGGCCACGGCCTGGATCGTGTTCACGCCGTAGTTCATCGTGCTGTTGCCGTCGGTGAGCACGGAGATGGTGTAGTCGTGGCCACCGCCCTGGAACGTGCCGACGCTGTGCACGCGCCAGCCGCGCGTGGCGCGCTGCAGCCAGCCGTTCTTGACGTGCACGGAGACGGTGGAGGGCGCGCCGGCCGGGGTCCCCCACCTCTGCGAGGTGATGACGTTCCCCATGAGCTTGAGGATGTAGGTGCGGGAGTTGTCACTCAGGACGGTGTTCTTGGCGGTGATCAGCGAGAGCAGCCGCTGCTCGTCGGTGACGTTGATCCGGGTGAGACCCCAGTAGCCGCCGGACCCCGGCACCGTCCGCGTCATGCCGGCAGCGGCCAGGAAACCCTTCACCTTGGTGATGCCGAGCTGGTTCCACAGGGAGGTGGTGGCCGCGTTGTCGGACTTGGTGATCATGGCGGTCGCGAGGCTGGACTCGCGTGAGGTCAGATACCGATTGGTCTTCTTGGCGTCCCAGAGGAGCGTGGCGAGGACGGTCACCTTCACCACGCTGGCCGAGTCGTACGAGGTCGTGGCGCGCAGGGTGCAGGTGGTGTTCGTGGTGCGGTCGCGCAGGCCGACGGCGACGGTACCGGTGCGCGTGGCGAGGGCGGCGGTGATGTCCCTCTGAAGCTTGGCGGCGAGCCCGGCCTTGCCGGACGTGCAGCTGACCTGCGGCGCGGTAGCGGCGGAAGCAGGCGCCGCGCCCGCGACGACGGGCACGAGCATCCCGGCGGCAGCCACGGCCGGAAGCACGCGGGCACGCAGGGATATGTGGTGAGTCATGTGGGTCCCCCCTGGAAACGAAACGAACACGCCTGCGGCGCACTCGCCTTATATGACTCCTGAGCGCACGGATGGTTGTACGAATCCGGGCGAGAGTTTGCTCACTGGTGGGCGGACCCTCGGAATGCGCCACATCGTTACGAGGCGATCACGTAGCCCTCGGTGGGGGGCCTGGCGCTGGTGGGCTCGGCGCCAGGCCCCTTCCACTGCAGCACCTCTGCCTCGCTGGTCACACCACATGCGCGGATGTGAAGTGGGCGAGGAATTCCGCGGTGCACCCCCGGTCTCCGGCGAGCACGCCACTCAGGGTGGAGCGGGGGAGGAAGCTACCGCCGCCTGCGGATACAGCCGCCCTTTCCGCCAAGGCGCGGAGCGTGGGCCGGCCGAGAGACGCAGTTCCCGCATGGCCAAGAGGAGCTCGGCCGGTTCGCTGATGTGGGCGACGGCGGGGGCCTTGCGGCGGCGGACCTCGACCTCGTGGACGGTGACCTCGGCCCGTGCCGCCTTGGTCCACAGCTTCCGTGCCGCGGGAGGGGATCCGCCGCAGAGCTGCACGTAGGGACTGTTTCTCGGATCTCCTGACGGAGGCGGGGTGTTGTGGTCAGGCTGGCTGTATGGGCCGTGGGGATCTGACCAATGCGGAGTGGGATCGGCTGGAGTCGTTCCTGCCCCCTGGTGGCATACGCGGGGGCCGGTGGAGTGACCACCGGCGGGTGATCAACGGGGTGCTCTATCGCGTTAGCGTCACCCTCGCAGCCCTCATCATCTGGCTCCGAACGTGATCCAAGAAACAGTCCCTGATGCTCCAGCCTTAGATCGTGATCTTGCTGGTGTGGGACGCCGCGGAGATGGCCAGCGTTGATCATCTGGACGAGATCGCCCACACCATCGGTGGCATCCGTCCCTTGCCCGCTTACTCCAGTCCACCGAGGCGGAGGGCATCCTTCATCTCGCTGAGCTTCGCGGCTGCCGTCGCGGTCCACTCCTGCGGCTGTCCAGCAACACGGAGGGCGTCCTCAATCTCCCCGAGCTTCACGGAGGACAGCACTCCTGCCCGCTCGACCAGGTCGTCCTGGGACACGATGGTCAGCCACGTGCAAGGAGTGAAGCCTGGACGCGGGAACGCGAACCGCAGCACGCCTTCAAAGGGCAGTCCTTCCGTGGCGCCCACGGCCACTTCGATGCCCAGACCGCTGATGTCGACGCCCGCCGGAGCGACGACCTGCATCGCCCGGAGCCCAGGCGCCTCGTCCCCCGGCAGCAGCACGACCGGCCGTCGCTCATCAAACTCGACCCACCAGACTTCGCCGTGTTGCATATGTCCTCCTGGCACGATCTGCGGTGAGGGCGCTGTGAAAACGGGTGCGGCCACGGTTGATCATCGGTGTGTGAAGACTGAAGATCATTCGGTGGCCGCAGGTCACAGCGTAGACCGTGCCCGGTGGCAGGAGTCATTCGAGGGCCTGATGCATCGGATCGCGGGCCGCTTCGCGCGGGTTGAACCCCGGCGCCGGGTGCAGGACTTGGTCCTTGGGCTGCTCTCGGACCTGCCGCGCAAGAACTGCTGGACCATAGCCGAGCACATCGGGGACACCACCCGGACGGGCTGCAGCACCTGCTCGGGCGGGCCAAGTGGGACGCCGACCTGGTCCGCGACGACCTGCGCGGCTACGTGCTGGAGCATCTGGCGGACGAGCAGGCCGTGCTCGTGGTGGACGAGACCGGCGACCTGAAGAAGGGCACGCACACGGTCGGCGTCCAACGCCAGTACACCGGCACCGCCGGCAGGATCGAGAACGCCCAGGTCGCCGTCTACCTCACCTACACCTCCCGGCACGGGCACGCAGGTATCGACCGTGCCCTGTACCTGCCCAAGTCCTGGACCGGCGACGTCGAACGCCGCGAGCAGGCCGCCGTCCCGGACGAGGTGGGCTTCACCACCAAGCCCCAGCTCGCCCAGCAGATGATCGAACGCGCCCTGGACGCCGGGACGTCGGCCGCATGGGCAGCCGACGACGAGGTCTACGGCGACAACCCGAAACTTCGAGCCGCCCTGGAGACACGCGAACTGGGCTACGTGCTCGCGGTCTCGTGCCCCAACCGCGTCCCCACCCCGGCCGGCCCGCAGCGCGCCGACCACCTGGCCAGGAAGATACCGCGCCGCGCCTGGCAGAAGCTGTCCGCCGGACGCGGCGCGAAGGACCACCGCTGGTACGACTGGGCGCTGGTCGCCATCGCCACAGGCCAGTCGGCCGGACACCAGCACCTGCTGATCCGCCGCAACCGCACCACCGGGCAGCTGGCCTACTACCGCTGCTATTCGCCCCGCCCGGTCCCGCTCAGCACCCTCGTCACGGTCGCGGGCAGTCGCTGGACAGTGGAGGAGATGTTCCAAAGTTCCAAGGGACTGGCGGGACTTGACGAACATCAGGTGCGACGCTGGGACTCCTGGTACCGCTGGGTCACCCTCGCCCGGCTCGCCCACGCCTTCCTCGCCGTCACCACGGCCCTCGAACGCCGCGCGCAGGCCCCACCCGAAGACGGGACCAGCCCCGACGGACTGATCCCCCTCACCTGTAACGAGATCCAGCGCCTGTTCATCGCCCTGATCGTTCAACCAGTCCGTGACACCGCCCACCGACTGCGCTGGTCAACCTGGCGCCGACGCCACCAGGCCCGCACCCGCCACAGTCACTACCGCCGCCAAGCCATCCTTCACCCATGAAGATCACGATCTACGGCTGGAGTACTAACGAGCTCGTGCATGGTTGGCGGTGGGACGTCGAAAGGTGCAGTTCGGCCCGGTGGTCACTGTGGCTGGCCGGGCCCGAGGGTGGCGGCCTGCGGGTGTGAGAGCAGTCCGGCGACGGCCTGGATCGTGTCGCTCATGTGCTCGCGCCGGCCGTGGTGGCGGGCGAGTGCTCGCCAGTTCTTGAGGTGTGCGATGCCGTGCTCGACGCGGATACGGCGTGAGGAGTGCGCCTTGCGCTGGCGTTCATAGATCTCCTCGTACCAGTCCGGCGGGTTCTTCTTGAACTTGCGGTGCGGTGGGGTCACCACTTGGCCGCCGGTCTGGGCGCCCAGGCCCTGGTAGCCGACGTCGGCAAGGATTTCCACGAAAGGGCCGTCGGCCAGGTGCTTGACCAGGCCTGACTGGCGGGCGTGGGTGATGTCGGCACAGCTTGCCGGCCGGGCCGGACTGCAGAACAGGAGCCTGCCGGTGGCGTCGGTGAGGACCATGGCCTTGACGGCGTCCTGCTTGTTCTTGCCGGAGATGAACCTGTCCCGGTCCTTGTGGCCGGCGGCGGGTCTGCGGACCCGGATCTCGGTGCCGTCGATGATCCCGGTCTGCCCGCTGGCCCTGAGGTGGTCGATGACCTCGGCGAGGGTGCGGAGCCGGACGCCGACCGCGACGGTGCAGCCTCGCTCGGCGAGCAGCAGCCGCACCTCGCCGATCGCCCGGGTGATGGTGGAACGGTCCACGTCGAACCAGCAGGCCGGCACGTCGTGAGTGGCCCCGTGACGGAGGTGGACGAGTGTGGCCAGGAGCCGGTCGACGAAGACCAGCAGGTGCTTCGCACCGGCGCCGACGGCCCGCTTCCGCGGCCTGGACTCCAGTCTCGCCTGATGCCGCCCGTGCCACAACGGACCGACCGCGGCGACGAGTTCGGCAATCACATCGGCCGACAGTCCTGTGATCCTCCGATCACTGATGATCGCTGCACGGGACCCGTTCCTCACCACGCGAACATGATCAGGCATCGAGAACCAGCGCCGCACCGCCAACCATGCACGAGCTCGTTAGAGGAGTCGCGTCACTGGCCTTCTGAATCGTCTTCGATACGCTCAAGGTTGGACCAGAGCGGATCCATATGTTCGCGCAGCCGGCCCGCCAGGGTGGCGGCGTCCCGGCCGGTCAGCAGGTCAAGAGGCTGGCTGGCCTCACAGTCAATGAGGACGGTCCCGTAGTGATGCCCGCGGCGGGTGGCGAAGTCATCGACCCCCAGCACTTTCGGGACGGCCCAGGCGGGATCGGGCAGGGCCATGATCGCCCGCAGGAGCGTTGTCCGGCTCACCTTGATGTGCAGGGCGGCTGCCAGACGGGCACCGGCACGGCCGGCGAGCGCCACGGCAACCGCCTCCAAGAGACGTCGGGAGGAGGGTGTTCGACGTCCGTAGCGAATGGTCAGTCCTTCGACCTGTTCGGCGAACGTACGGCGCGTGCAAGCAGAGTTCTCGCAGTACAGACGTCGCACCGTCAGTTCGATCACGACTGGCCGATCACCGACTGGCCTGTCCTCAAGGCGCCTTGCGTACATGCTGTGGACTCGATGTTGCCCCGGCGACCAAGACCAACCGATCGACACCACGAACCGCCTCATCACTGGTGTCTGACGATGTCACCCACCTGCCTGCTACCTGTCCGGAGAACCGCCGCGATGGGCCCCGACCGCTCGTGCCGGCGCCCGTCGCGCTTCACTCCGCCCCCGGCTCCACCGCTGGGGTTGAGAAACAGGCACTGAAGCCCTCGGTCCGGTCACGCAGGGCCGGTGGCCGCCGTCGTGCGCCGCCGGTAGTAGTGCACGGTGACCGCGGCCAGGAGCGGGCCCCACAGGAGCAGCGGCGCGTAGGCCAGGTCGAGGAGCCACGTGCCCCATCGGGAGGCCTCCATCTCGGCGTGGAACATCGTGTAGACGAACAGCCCGCCGTACAGCGTGGTGGCCAGGGCTCCGAGTCCGGCCGCGATGGTCACCGGCAGGACCGGAACGGTCCGGCCACGGAGATACGGGATCCAGCCCGGCCAGGTCTCGCCCCAGCCCTGGACGAGGCCGAGGGTGAGGAACGCGAACACCTCGGAGACCAGGCTGAGGGCGACGAGGGCGAGCGATCCCCAGCCGGGAGCGCCCATCGTGTCGTACTCGGACTGTGCCAGTCCCACCGGTACGCCTACGGCGATGGCGAGTCGCCACAGCGCCGACGGGACGTTGACCAGGGCTGCGCTCGTCGCCGCGAGCCGCGCCCAGCGCGGGACCTCGGGCAGTGCGTTCACTCTCAGCATGGATCCAGGCTGGCTTTACCGACGAGTTCGGGCATCCACCGGCGGAGCGGTCCGCCTCGGCCGTGCGGCGGAGACGGACACCGCCCGGAGGGCTACACCGGGACCGAGCCGACGCCGCCCACACCGCCATCGACACCTGGGCCGACGCCGCCCGCGAGGCCGTCAAGTACTGGTTCCCCGCCCGGCAGTCCGAGGAGGTCTACGAGCGGCGGATCCTCGCCGCCGGCCACCCGCCCGTCGAGCGCCTGACCATCGACGTAGACGCCGAGTCCCGGTGCCTGGCCGAGGAGCTCACCGCCCGGCACGAACGGCGCCTCGTGCTCACCTCCCAGACCCTAGGCGCCCCGGCCGCCCACTGATTCCGTCGGGCGTACGAAACAGCGGTGCCCGGAGCCAGTGAAAGTGACTCCGGGCACCGCCGGCCCGATGGCACGAGACTCGTCCCTCCCCGTGTCGGCTTTGTTCACGAGACCTGGTTCCGGCGCAACCTCTGTGGTGTTGAGCCGAACCTCAATGTCTGATGCCGGAGCACGCGGGGAACCGGCAGGTCAGCGGCTTGGCCTGAGGCAGACGCAAGGCCAGTCGGCGTAGCTCCACAGAAGGTGTGCCAGGACCCGAGAACGGACAGCAGCTGTTCATCACTTCGGGAGGCACCGCCATCAGCGGCTGTTCGATTCCGTGCCGCCCGCGTATCGGGGTGAACTCGTGGCTCCAAACGGCTGTGTCAGGCAGCACCCGCCTGCCGGTCGGCCGGAAGCTGGGGACATGTCCCACCACCTCAGCGGGCCCAACCTGCGGCCCCCCATGGACGACGGCCGTCTCGACATGACCGACCTGTTCGCGTTCACGACCGACGGCGATCGCACCGTTCTGATCATGAACGCGAATCCGGTCGCCCCGACCATGGGCGACGCCTACCACCCCGACGCCGTCTACCGCATCAACGTCGACACCGACGGCGACCACCAGGCCGACGTGGCCTTCAGCTTCGTCTTCTCCGAGCACCGGGACGGGCGTCAGACGTTCACCCTCTACCGGGCGGACGGCGAGCAGGCCCGGTCGCACGAGGCGGGCGGGCGTGAGATCGTCACCGACGAGCCGGTCGCCTTCGGCTCGGAGCCCGAGATCATCACGTCGGGCCCCTACCGGATCTCGGTCGGGCTGCGCAGCGACCCGTTCTTCGCCGACCTCGAAGGCATCGGCAACGACTTCCAGTGGACCGGCAACGACTGGGGCATCGACAAGAACATCCTTGGCATCGTCCTCGACATGCCCTCCGCGGAGCTGAGCCCGGACCCGGTCATCGGCGTCTGGGGCCGCATCAGCGTGCGCCAGGACGGGCAGCTCAAGTCCGTCGACCGCGGCGCCCACCCCTCCGTGACGGCGTACTTCAACCAGGAAGACGTCAAGGGCGCGTACAACGAGGGCGAACCGGCCCAGGACTGGGACACCTACCTCCAGCCGTGGAGCGCGGTCCTCGCCCACACCGGCCACTACGAGGCCAAGGACGCCGAGCAGACCCTGCGCACCATCCTGCCGGACGTGCTGCGCTACGACCGCTCCAAGCCCGCCGCCTACCCCAACGGCCGCACCCTCACCGACGACGTCGAGACGGCCCGCATCGACATGCTCTCCCGCGGCAAGGTCCCCAACGCCAACATCCCCCCGCACACCGACCTGACGCCGGACTTCCCCTACCTCGGCACGCCCCACCCGGCTCCATCCGCCTGACCGAGGGCCCGCGCTCGACGACCCATTGTCGATCTTGCTCGCGCAAAGGACCGTTTGTGAGAAATCGGGGCGTGGTGGGTTGTGAGGAGTTGAGACCGTCGGGTCCACCAGCGCCTCCCGCACATCGGGGAACCTCTCGGGGCCGTGTGGATCGGTGTCGGGCCACGGTCTGGTTACGGTTCGAGGAATTCAAGTGCCTGTGCGACGAATTCGTCGTGGCACTGGAAGATGCCCCCGTGTCCGGCGTCCGGGTAGAGGGGGACGAGTTCGCCCCGGGGGAGCCGCGCGGCCAGGTCGAGGGTGTTCTCACTCGGCACCATCCGGTCGCTCTCGCCGTTGGCCACCAGGACCGGCTGGCCGATGCGGGACAGGTCGGCAGGCGGCTGGAGGCCCCAACGGCGGATGGCCCTCAGTTGGGCACGGAACGACGTCAGCGAGATGGCTTTGTCGCGTTCGTCTGTACGCTCCTTCAACCGTTCAACGAAGGCGCGCGCTTCCTTTCGGCCGTGCTCGGTGTCGGTGAAGAAGAGGAGCTGCTTCGGGTCCTTGCGGGTCAGGAAACCCTTCAGGGTGTCCCGAAGGGTGAGCGCGGTGACCTTGTCGATGCCGGGGCCTCCGGCGGGGCCGGTGCCCGCGAGGATGACCTTGCGCACCAGCTGCGGCTCCTCTGCCGCGATGACCTGGGCGATGAAGCCGCCCATCGACAGGCCGAGCAGGTCGACCTGCTCGAAGCCCAGGGCGCGGATGAACAGCACCGCGTCGCGGGCCATCGCCTCGACAGTGTCGGGCGTGGAGCCGCCCGACGCGCCGACTCCGCGGTTGTCGAAGGTGATCACCCGGCGCCGGACGGCGAGTCCGTCGATGACACGGGGGTCCCAGTTGTCCAGGACCGCGGCGAGGTGGTGGAGCAGGATCAGCGGTACGCCGTCTCTTTCCCGGCCCAGCTGCCGGTAGACGAAGTCGACGCCGCGCACGGACACCGAACGAGTGGGCGCGTCCTTGTACGACGAGGCGGGGGCAGGCGTAGGGGAACTATGCGTTGCGCTCATGATCGATCCCTGTGGGGGTGGGGCGGCGGGAGACAGGATCCTCTCGTCGCCCGGGACTTACCGGTCGTGGCTTTGGGCGGGAGGGCCGGCCCTCACCCCATCGTGATGACGACCTTGCCGGCCTTGGCGCGGCCCTTCTCGGCGTACTCCATCGCCTCGCGGGTCTGGTCGAAGGGGAAGACGCGGTCGACGACGGGGCGGATTTCTCCGGCGTCGATGAGCCGGGTGAGTTCGCGCAGCTGGTCGCCGTCGGCCTTCATGAACAGGAAGGAGTAGGTGACGCCCCGGCGCTTGGCGTGGCGACGGGTCTTCCAGCTCAGCGCGTTCATCGCCTGCCGCAGGACCGGGTTCGCGCCCAGCTCGCGGGCGAAGTCCGCGTCGGGAGGGCCGGCGATGCTGATGACCTTCCCGCCGGGCTTGAGGACACGCAGTGACTTCTCCAGGGTCTCGCCGCCGAGGGTGTCCAGGACGACGTCGTAGCCGTCCAGGACCTCCTCGAAGTCCTGTGTCCGGTAGTCGACGACGACGTCCGCGCCGAGCTCCTTGACCAGGCCGGCGTTGGCCGCGCTCGCGGTGGTGGCCACGTGTGCGCCCAGATACCCGGCCAGCTGGAGGGCGATGGTGCCGACTCCGCCGGAGCCCGCGTGGATCAGGACCTTCTGGCCTGGCTGGACTTGTGCCTTCTCGACCAGCGCCTGCCATGAGGTGAGGGCGACCAGAGGGAGGGAGGCGGCCTCCGCCATGGTGAGGGTGGCCGGCTTGGGCGCCAGGTCGTCCTGGTGGACGGCGACGAGTTCGGCGAAGGTGCCGATGCGGTCCTTGTCGGGCCGGGCGTAGACCTCATCGCCCACCGCGAACCGGGTGACGTGCGATCCCACCTCGGCCACCACCCCAGCGAGGTCGTTGCCCAGGATGAGCGGGAGGCGGTACGGCAGGATCGCCTTGAAGCCGCCGTCGCGGATCTTGAAGTCCAGCGGGTTGACGCTCGCCGCGTGGACCCGGACCAGGACGTCGTCGGCGCCCACCCGCGGGTGGGGGGCCTCGGTGACGCCACCGCCGTCCTTGTCGCGGTACCGCTCGATCATGAAAGCCTTCATCGTCGTCTCCGTTTCCCGTCCGTACGGGGACAGGGCCGCTGTGCGTCCCGGGCTTCTGCCAGTACGGCACGCTTTGTCGTGTTTGTTCTGGAGCCCCTCGCCGATGCGATGGGCGGCCGTCATCGGCGCGGTATGAGTCGCCGGGCATCAAGGCCGCCGGTGGGGCGATGTGCGCTCACGCCGCGTTCGGCGATGCGGCCAGGCTCTGCTTCACGTACCGGGTGAGGTCGTCGGCGAGGATCTCGGGGAGTCCCGTCTCGATGCCGGCCAGGGCCTGGGCGGCGACCTCGGCGGGGTCGGTCTTCTGGTCGGCGGGTACGCTCGCGGCCATGTCGGTGTCCATGTATCCGACGTGCAGTGCAGAGACGGCGATGCCGCGGGGCGCCAGTTCCTCCCGGACCGCGCCGGTCAGCGCCCACGCCGCGGCCTTGGCCGCCGCATAGGCGCCGAGGTCGGCCGGGTGCAGCCAGGACAGGACCGACAGGACGTTGAGCACGGCGCCGCCGCCGTTGGCCTCGATGACGGGGGCGAAGGCCCGCGTCACGGCGAGTGGACCGAAGAAGTTCGTGTCCATCTCCAGGCGCACCGCGTCCGGGCCGCCCGCGATCAGCGGGGTGCCGGTGGAGATGCCGGCGTTGTTCACCAGCAGCGTCGCGTCGGACGCGATCCGGGCCGCGGCCCGGATCGACTCCTCGTCCGTCACGTCGAGCCGCAGTGGGGTGACCCCCGGAAGGTCCACCGTCTCGGGGCGCCGGGCCGCCGCGTACACCTTGGCCCCGCGTTCCACGAGCTGGGCGGCCAGATGCCGCCCGAGCCCCCGGTTGGCGCCGGTGACCACCGCGACCGAGTCCTTCAGTTCCATGCCCACTCCCAGCGTTACGGCCGTCGTCAAGCGGCCCACAGGATTAGATTACGAGTGCAATCTAAGCACTGACCTAGAATAGATGCCAGTCGACATCCAAATGGGAGGTGCCCGATGGGCCGCGTATCGCAGGCGCAGGCAGAGGAGAACCGCCGACGGGTCGTGGAAACCGCGTCTCGCCTGTTCCGGGAACAGGGGACTCACGTCAGCGTGGCCGACCTCATGAAGGCGGCCGGTCTGACCCACGGCGGCTTCTACAAGCAGTTCGCATCCAAAGAGGCGCTCATCGACGAAGCCACCGCCCACGCCTTCGGCGAACTCACCCGGTACCACAAGGACGGACTCGAGCAGCACGGCGGGCAGCGCGGCGCCGCCCAACAGGCACTGATCGCCACCTACCTCTCTCCCGAACACCGCGACAGCCCGGCGGACGGGTGCCCCGTCGCCGCACTCGCCACTGACATGGCGCGCGAAGGCGAAGATCATGAGGCCCGCCGGATTTACACCGAGGGCGTGGCCGACTTCGCTGAGTGGCTCACCACCGAGGACCAGGACGGCATCACCCGGCTGTGCACCATGTTCGGCGCACTCGTCCTGGCCCGGGCCACCAACGGCTCCCCGCTCTCCGAGGAGATCCTCACCACCGCGCGCAGGGCTTTGACGGCAGCCGACTGATCAGTGAGCCTTTTCCGGGCTGGCGGTGCTGATCGCGAGCTGGACATGCCTGCGCAACGACGAAGCTCCTGGCACACGGGCTCCCGGCCAAGATCGCCCGTGTCTGCCGGGAGCTTCGTGTGCTTGCCTGCCCGTCCCCGGTCGACCTGTCCAGCCGCACCCTGCGGTTCCCGACCGGGCGACTGAGGCGCAGGCGGCAGCGGACCGGAACGCGGCGGCGGTGCCTTCCCGCCCCGCGGCAGGCCCTGCCCGCCCTGGCCCGCCCGCGGTGCGGTGACACCTACGCCCAGCTCGCCGCCGGGTTCGCCATCGCCACCGCGTGCCGCTCCCTGCGCGAGGCCGTCGACGTGCCGGCCGCCCTCGCGCCCACCCCGGCCGAGGCGATGCGCGTCGCACGGGCCACGGCATTGGTGATCCCGGAGGGCACCCTGCTGCCGATCGGCCGGATCGCCGCCGACACCCCGTACCCCGCGGGGAAACACAAGCGCCACGGCAGGAACGTCCAGGTCCTCGCCGACCCGTTCGGCCGTCTGCTGCGGGCTTGGCCCGCACTGCCCGGTTCCCGGCACGATCCGACCGCCGCCCGCGCCCCCGGGAGCGTCGGGGCTCTCGCCGCCACGGGCCTCACGTGCCGGGCGGACAGGGCGTACCAAGGCGCCGACGGCCCGGTCGGGGTGCCCTTCCGTGGCCGTCGCCTCAAGCGAGGGCCGCGGCGCCGCCACGGCACGCACGCCCAGATCCGCTGCCTCGGCGAGCGGGCCATGGCCACCCCGACGGGCCGGCGGCTCCTGCGGAAGCTCCGCTGCGGCACCCACCGCACCACCGCGATCGTCCAGGCCGTACTCCTCCTTCACCACGCGGCAGCGTGAGGTTGAAAAAGGCTCAGTGGGAACGCGACCGCCACTGGCACTCCTCCGACCGCATCACCGTCGAACACGCCCTCGCAGGCCACAAACGCTGGAAACAACTGATGCGCTGGACCCATTGCCGCGACCGCCTGCCCGACACCTGCCGCGCCATCGCCGGCCTCGTCTCCGACCGCACCAACAACGCCTGAGAACAGGCCACGACCAGGCGAAACACGCCTCACCCGCTATCACGCACCAACTCGTAAGGCTTGGCCCCGCGCCGCGCGGGAGGCTGCTCCATTGATGAATGAATGACGACCGAGTGCGCCTTCCCGTCGCCCCGTCAGCTCCTGCGCCTGACTGCCGTCGCTTGGCCGCGTGCCCAGCCCGCGACAACCGCGCCGATGGCGACGGCGACGAGGTAGACGGTGATGCTCGCCGCGAATCCGCCTGGCAGCCAGCCGAGTAGGCTGGCGTTGCTGTGGTCGACAAGCTGGCGGATCGCTCCCTGTCCCCCAAGGACGAAGAGAGCCACACCGAGGACCTGTAAAACGTCGTACTTCACGTGATGCCCTCCGGAGCTCAAGAGGCCGCTGCCGCGGCAGAAGCACGGCAAAGAACGGTGGTGAACCATGTGTAAACGGGAGCGAGCGTTGGTGACGCGGGCCATCCATTGATCGTCGCCAGGAGCTGCCAATAGCGCTTGGCGTGTGGGTCAACGGTCATCTGCAGGCGGGCGACGAGCCAGCGGCGCAGATCACCGTCGCCGGCACGCTCGAAGGCGTGGCCGTAGAGGCCGCCCAGTGATTCGGCAAGGGGTGCGGCTTTGGCGGAGGCTGGGAGGATGCCGGCGGATACGGCTTCGTCGATGCGTTCACCCATCGCTTGATTGAGGCCGTTGTGCAAGCCGTTGACGTCCTGCTCGGAAGGCTTTTTCGCCTGCTCCTCAGCTATGCGCCGTACCGCGGTACTGAAGTCTGAGTTCTGGCAGAGTTCGGCGAGTTCCACCCAGGCCCCGACTTGTTCAGGCGTGGGATCGTCGGGGAGCAAGGGCAGTGCGGATCGCATCAGAGTCACGAACTCGGGGTTGGCGTCAAAGCCTCTGAAGACGTCGTCGATGAAGTCGGTTACGAGCCGGCGTTGTTCGGACTGGGAGAGCATGGCGAGTCGATGCATGAGATCCATCTCCATGGTGGTGGGGCCGCGTCTGGCGACTGCTCGTAGTACTGCCCGGCGCAGGCGGAGGGTCTGGATCTGTACGTCCAGGGCGTCGGCGTGTGCTTCGGCGACTTCCGGTATGGATGCCTCCCGGTCCAGCACCTTGCGCACGGTCGCCAGGTCGAGCCCGAGATCGCGCAGCGTGCGGGCCAGATCCAGGCGTGCGAGGGCGTCGAGGCCGTAAAGCCGGTAGCCCGCCGGGCTGCGGTCGGTCGGCGGGACGATGCCCTGGTCGGAGTAGTACCGGATGGTCTTTACCGTCAGACCGGTCCGGCGGGATAGTTCTCCGATGGAATAGAGCGTGTCGCTGTCCATGCCCCCAGCTTGATGTCTCCCCCCACGGGAGACTCAACCGGGCATTCCGAGGTGAACGGCACGCCGGGCGCGGGATACGAAGTGTGTCAGGTATCCGGCGAGCATGACCGGGGCGGGCGGGCCCACGGGTGGGGGCGGGACGCTTTCGGTGGCGAGGGGCAGGTGGATCGAGGGGACGACCTGGTACTGGCACGGGGGTGCTGGCCAGGCGACCGGCTGGCCTGTGCGGGTGGCCTCACCGACGGCCTGGACGGTGTGTCTGTTTTCGACGGTGTGTTTTGGGTTCTGGCTCAGGTCCTGTGGACTGGCCACACTGAGTTACGGATCGACAGGTGGGGGCGGCCACGGACGGGCACGGCTCTGGAGAACATGCGCCCGGCACCGGGGCCCAGCTCGGGTGAGGCTGCCTCAGCCAGAGGCGGCCTGATATGGATCGACCATGAATGATGAAACTCTTGACCCGATGGAGCGCCTGCTCGCGGAGCGGGCTTGTGAGCGGCTGGTCGTCGAGTTCGTCCACCGGCTCGACCTCGGGGACCCGAGCTCGGTGGCAGACCTCTTCACGCAGGACGGCACCTGGGAATGGCCCGCAGGCGACCGTCGCATCGCTGGTCACGACGCCCTGCGCCTCTACTTCGGCAACCGGCCCGCAGACCGACTGTCACGCCGTATATGCACCAACATCCTGGTCACCGTGACCTCTGCGGACACCGCCACCGCCACCACCTACTTCACCACGTACCGTGTCGACGGCTACAGCGAGGGCCTCGTACCACCGCGGCCCCCGGTTCAGGTGGGGCACTACGAAGACACGTTCCGCAAGGTGGACGACACCTGGCTGCTCACCACGCGGACTCTCTTCCTCTCCTTCGCCGGCCCCACGGAACGCCTCAACAGGCCCGGCCAGTCATAAGAACGGCTCCCAGCCGACCGGCCGTCAAGGATCCTGCGCCACGGGGAGTGACACTCCACAGAAGTTGTGCCAGAGCCCGTTTTCAGGCTCTGGCACAACTGCTGTGGACCCGTGGCAGCGGTTGCCGGCAATCAGATAAAGATTCGTCCGCAGAGAACGGTGTCTCTACGCTTGGTCAGAGCGGGAGTGCGCGCATTTCCGCAGGTTGCGGTGCCGTGGCAGAGCGGTCCATTGCGATCGCCGTGGGCGAGGTCCCTCCCACGGCGACTGACGGGGACGGGGCGGACCTGCTCCCATCTGTCTCGCGGGTTCAAATCCCGTCGGCACCGCAGCCGACCAGGACGTAGCACGGCGCACGGACCTGCCGCCTCGCGCCAGGTCCACAGAAGTTGTGCCAGAACCCGTTCTCATGGACAAAGCCACCCCCTGCGGGCGCCGGCCTCGCCAGGGGCGCGTACCGCTTCGCGCGCTACCGATGTGCTGGTGGAATATGCCAACTCTCCTGCGGGTGACCGCCTCGCTGTCCCATCGTGGAGGTGGCGGGCCCTCGGCACCGCCTCCACCGGCGAGGAGGGGAAAGCCCGATGGGCTGGCAGCGCGAGGGATTCGAGACGCACACGGGTGAGGTCGGGGTACTACTGGCGGACGGCAGTGAGCCGGGCCCGGTCTACTTCGACCTGGGCAGCAGCTCCTACTTCCACGAGTCGACCGACTGGTGGGTGTACGACGGCTCCCTGCGCCGCCCGACCGCGACATCGATGCGGGGCAAGTGCGCGTGCGGATGGCGCGGCGAGCGCGCCTTCCCCCTCGACTGGAAACAGGTCCTCCGCGCCGGCCGCGACGCCTACGACGTCTCCGGGCCCGAGAGGGACTGGGAGGCACACCTGGACGACGTTGCCGCGCGCACGGTCCCTCTGCCCGGCGACGTCACGGGTCTGCTGCGCACACTGCGCGAGCGCTTGGACGAGCTCGTCGATGACGAGCCGCTCGTCGTGCTGAAGGCGGCCGGGAAGCTGGAGGCGATCGTCGCCGACCACGGGCCGATCGCCGCCCGGTACATCGCCGGTGACGTCACCCCACTGCCTCGGCTCACCGAAGCTCTCGGCACGACGGAGAAGGCGGCTGCCTCCCGCTTGACGCGCTACCAGTACTTGAACTGCTGAACACCTCTGGCCCATGGCACCCGGGCCGCGTGAACCGCCCCTGAAACCGCGCGGAGCGTCAAGCGCTCATCCGGCACCGCGACGACGACATGGCATCCGGCCCCGCGATCAGCCGAACCTCCACGGCCTGGGCCACGGCGCTCTACGGTGGCTGGTAGCACCCGCCGCAGGAGGAGCCGATGAGAGCCCAGCCCGACCACACACCCGTCGCTACGTACGCCCCCGCGCCCGGCGCCCCGGCCGAGCTCCTTGCCCAGCTCCGGTCCGATCGGCGTGCGGAAAGGTGGGTGCCCGCCTTCGAGAGGGAGTGGGGGGCCGCGTTGGAGGAATCGCGTCGGACGTTCTCCTTGAACACCCTCTACGAAGTCGTCCACGTCTGGCAGGCCCGTCTCGCTTCCGCCCCCGCGGTCGACACGTTCGTGGCCTCCGGCCACGACGAGAGCGGGTTCATCGACATGGCCGAGCTCCGCGGCCGGCGGCTCCGGTGAGCGTGCAGCCGTACGCGGTCCGCTTTTCTACACCGGCGGCGAAGGTCCTCGCCGAACTTCCCGAGCACGCCGAAGAGACGGTCTGGGACCTGCTTGACGCCGCTGCGGCTGACCCGCAGGGGTTCCGCCAGTGGGACCCCGACGACCCCGAGGGCGAAGACGTCCGGATCGCGTCCGCCGGTCGCCTGTCCGTCATCTACTTCGCCAACCGAGCCCTTCGGCACCTGTCCGTCCTGGACATCGTCTGGCTCGGCTAGATCTTGGCCGTCGCCTCGAGCCGACGTGGCGATGCGTACTGCTGATGCCGACGAGGCGGTCCGTACCGTCCGTCAACTGCAACTCGTGGGGATGGCTTCGGGAGGTGCCGGGGTGGGTTGATTGACACGATGCGTGTGCCTTCGCTCACGCAGGCCGGTTGGGTCATCGTTTTTGTGACGAGATGCGGTAGGGGCTATTCAGGTGGAGCGCCAGGCGCGTCGCAACCGTCTTCCCTTCCGCGCCAGTCGTTTCCTGCAGTGGCATGACGACCAAGGAGGCATTCCCGTGACTGGTGTTCAGACTTTCACTACGGGTACCGCAGCGCTGCTGGACCTTGACCCGTACCGCTTCCCCGCGGCCCTTGTCCACGACCTGCCGGAGCGGACGTCGAGCGTCTGCGACGGCGTGGAGCCCGGTGACCGCCTTCTGCCCGCACCGGAGTCGGCAAGCCGGCTGTCCGCTTCTCTCGAACCGGCCGACCGTCGCCGTCTGGAACTGCATGCAGCTCTCACCACCGCGGGTATCGCGCCCCTGCCGGGGGACCTGGACGCCATCGAGGCCCTGTGCCAGCTGAACGACACCACCCATGTCGCCCTCCGGCGATGGCTCAGTCACGCCGTGTGATCCACACTCCACTGGATGCACCGCTGGGGAGGGGCCCAGATCTGTCGTGTGCGGAAACCGAACCAAGGCAACCTGCCCCATCCAAGGGATGTGGCAGTGCCTGCCACATCACAACAACGGTCGGCGAAATCCGCCATGTTCCGCCTCCCTGCCCGTACCGCTTCCGGTACGGAAGACTCAGGCCCTTCGTCAGCCGATCAGAGAGGGGGCGGCACATGACTGGCACGGTGAAGGCAGCTCGGTGGCTGGCCTCGGCCGGTGATGACCCAGCCGGGTGTTTGCGCGAGTGGCGCACGGGCCTGCAGGGTGTCGTGCTCCTGCCCGCAGGCCGGATGTGGGACGCACTCGTGGTCCCGGAGATACTGGGCCGCAGCCTGCTGACCGCCATCGCCCGCTCGGGGCATTCGGCCATGGGGCCGGCGCTTCGCGACAGCAGGCGTCAGGAACTCGTACTCCTGATGGCTTCAGGCTCTCCTCCTCCCACGCGCCTGCACCGGGCCGCCCGATATCTGACGAGCGGGAGGTGGCTAGCGGTTCCGGACCCCGCCCGCAGGGTGACAGGACTGTCCTGGCTCCTCCCACCCGACGGGACGGGAAGGCTGTTCTCCCCGACGGACGTGTACCCCCTGCTGGCCTCACACCGTTCAGCGAAGTGAGGAAGCAGAGCAAGAAACAGCCCGGCCGCCTACTCCTCGGACCCCGGCGGCCTTTGCCGTCATGGACGTCTGGCATCCTGCACGCGATTACTCGCACCGGCTGCTTCTCCGCGCTGCTGCACCATCTGGCATGGGGCGCCTCCCACGACGTCTACCGGCTGAAAGGGCAATCTCCGGAAGACTTGGAATTCCTAACGAAATGATCTTCGTGGTGATTGGATCGCTCTGGGATTGACGATCCAGGGGTGTGGGGTGGCTCGGCCGAAGACGTGGGATGTCGATGACGAGTTGTGGGCGGTGGTCGAACCGCTGTTGCCCAAGGTCGAACGCCGATACCGGCATCCTGGGCGCAAGCGGCATCCGGACCGACTGGTGTTCCAGGGCATCCTGTTCGTGCTGCACACCGGGATCTCCTGGGAGCATCTGCCGCAGGAGCTCGGCTTCGGGTCGGGCATGACGTGCTGGCGCCGCCTGGCCGAACGGACCGAAGCCGATGTGCGGCCCCGGCTCCACGAGGTCCTTATGGCCAGGCTCCGCGGTGCGAACGCGCTGGACTTCTCCCGGGCGGCGGTCGACGGCTCTCACATTCGGGCGTTAAAAGGGGGTCCAAGACGGGACGAAGCACTGTTGACCAGGGCAGAACCGGCAGCGAACACCACCTGATCACCGACGCCACTGGCATCCCGCTCGCCGTCACCCTGACTGGTGGCAACCGCAACGCCGTCACCCAGCTGATCCCGTTGCTTCAGGCAGCGCCGCCGGTGCGAGGCAAGCGCGGCCGACTTCGGCGCCGGCCGGACGTGGTGCTGGGCGACCGCGGATACGACCACGACAAGTACCGCCGTCTGGTCTGGGACCTCGGAGTGAAACCGCTGATCGCCCGTCGCGGTCCTGAGCACGGACCCGACCACCGTCCTCTGGGCCTCGATGCGTACCGCTTCGTCGGTCACGTAGACCGACAGCACAGCCACGTCCGAGATCGACGGGAACAGTGACCCCTCCAGCCGGAGCACTACCTCTTCCACAAAGCGAACTGTCAGCCACACCGCGCTGGGGACGAATCATTTTCAGGCAGCTTCCCGAGGGCCCCCGCCGGACAAATATCACTCAGCGTGATGATTCACGGAATGTGTGCCAGAACCCGTTCTCATGGACAAAGCCACGCCTCGATCTTGTCGCGGAGAAGGGCTGGAAGTGCCAGTACTCCGAGGGAGAGACGGTGCTTCCGGTGCGCCGGGCGGAAGCCGTGCTGTCCCGTCCGGCGGATGCCGAGTGTCCGGACTGCGGGTCTGGCCGACTGTAGACGTGTTGGCGGTCTTCCGTTTCCATGCCGACGATGAAGTCGACTTCGACGTCGACCTGCGGGAGTTGCAGGGCCAGGAGCGACTTGATGTGTTCTGCGGCTTCCTCCAGGAGATCGGTCGGCGGCTGGGCAAGCCGGTGCTGATGGACCCGGAAGGCGACTATGGCCATCCGGTGCTCGGCTTCGATGTCGAGGCCGATCGAGTCGTTCTCCTCGCAGACCCGCAGGTCAGGTGACTGCGGCCGACGGCTGCGGTTCGTAGAAGGTTCCGTCACGGAGCATCGCGAACAGGACGTCGGCCCGGCGTCTGGCGAGGCAGAGCAGAGCCTGGGTGTGGTGCTTCCCTTGGGCGATCTTCTTGTCGTAGTAGGCCCGCGATGCCGGGTCACCCAAGGAAGCGAACGCGGAGAGGAAGAAGACCCGTTTGAGCTGCTCGTTTCCCCGTCTGGAGGGCTGTTCACCGCGGATCGAGGAGCCCCAGCTCCGGGTTGCCGGGGCGAGACCCGGGTAGGCGGCGGATGGCGACGACGGCCGCGTCGTCGTCGAGGTGCCCGTGGACGTGGGCCAGCAGATCGTCCTGGAGATGGCGCAGCAGCTCGTTTGGGTCTTCCGTCGTCCACTGCGGCGCCCGTTCGGTGAAGGGGTAGAAGTGTCCGTCGGCGTTGCGTGCCTCGATGACGCCGTCGGTGTAGAGGAGCAGCAGGTCGCCGGCCTCGAAGGGGAAAGTCTGGACGGTGTAGTCGGCTATGCCGAATGCCCCGCCGAGCCCGATCGGAAGGTGGCTCGCCTCGGCCACGAGCGGGATGAGCCGGTGTCCCCGGAGGATGAGCGGCGGCGGGTGACCGCAGCTGATGAGGTGAACCACCGGGTCGTGGTCGGGGATGTCGAGCAGCACGGCGGTGGCGAAGTCCTCGGTGGTCTCCTGCTCGGCCGGTGACCGCCACTGGCTGGCGTCCCAGCGAAACGCGGCGTCCAGGTGGATGGCGAGACGTGGAAGGGTGGCCTGGCGATGAGCGGCTGCGCGGAAGGCGCCGAGCAGCAGGGCGGTGTTGCTGATGGCGCCCAGGCCGCTGCCGCGCACATCGCCGATGAGGATCCGGGTGCTGTGGTGGGCGGTGCGCGCGGCCGCGTACAGGTCTCCGCCCAGCTCGGCTTCCTCCTCGGCAGGGATGTAGAGGCCGGCGATCCACAGCGGGCCGGAGCGCGCGGGCAGCGGCCGCAACAGCACGTTTTGTGCTGCCTCGGCCACCGACCGCACCTGGTACAGCTGCCGCTCGTGCCGGTCCCGCACCACGCAGACGATGACACAGACGGCCGAGACGACGATCAGGGCAGCGATCTGGGCTTGGACGTTGGCGGTGTCCGAGACCCCTCTGAGCGCGCCGATCAGCACCTGGGCTGCTACCGCGAGAGCCCCCATCAGCGCCGTCATGCGCGCGCCGGCGAACGCCACCGTGATCGCGGGCGCTGCCACGAGCAGCGGACCGAGGTGGATGTGCGGCGGAGACAGCACATCCACCACACAGACCGTGATGATCAGCCCGAGCGGGATCACGACCAGCGCGGGTGCGTGACCCGGCTGCCAGGAACGCCGGGCGTCCAACCGTGCTCGAAAAGCCATGCCCCCAAGCCTTCCACCTGCCTGCGCAAGGCGGGATGTGCCGCTCCGGGACCGGGGCCCGTCGCTGTGCGAGACCGGACAGGAACCTGAGGAGGAACCGATCACCTGGCCCCGTGGCTGAAGCCGCGTCCGCTGACAGGCGAGCTGGTTGGATCGGCTTTTCCCAAGTCAGCCCGCGTCCGGGGCGTCGATGATGTTGCCGTCCTTGTCGAGCGTGTGGGTGTTCCAGTACACGTCCCACTTGTCGTCGACCTGCTGCGGCACCTTGCCCTCCGGGTACCGCACGAATCCTGCCGGGGGCTCCTGCTTGTCCGGGACGCAGGCGGACCCGGTACCGCCCACGGACAAGACGGGGTACTCGCCGCTGCTGCAGATGTCCTCCCGGTACTCGACACCGGCACATCCGGTGAGGGCCACGACCGCGGCCGCGCTCACGAGAGCAGCAGCTATGAGACGGGCCTTTCCGGGAAGCGGGGCAGCGGCGGATCGGTTCATCCCTCGGGGCGTGTGCACGGTGGTCTCCATTTCGCTTGGTTTGGCACCACTCTCGCCATCGGAGAGCTGCCGTGCCGTGAGTACGCGTACTCAAAGGTGTCCGGGGGGATGCTCAAGAGGCCGCAGCCCAGGGGGATGTCACCGCTGTCGGTACGTCGAGCGGCTGGGGGACCTTGCCTGCGGGGTGTTGCTGCCCCGCCCCGAAGCGGACGCCTGCTGCTGGCGGTCGATGTGTCGCCGTGGGTGCGGTCGGATGCGTCGCACTCGGCAGACCGGCTGGTCCGGCGTGTCACCCGCACCGGCCCGGCCGCGGGGGCCGTGGCGCAGTGGTGCTGGACGGCCCTGAGCATCTGGTCGAGATCGAGGCCACCGCAGTCCTCGATCGACCGGGCTGTCAAGCGGGAACGGTCTGGCTCGACGAGCAACACGAGTGTGACGGTCAGGTGCGCCCGGCTCGACACATCTTCCGTCCGCCGTGGAGCTCAGCCGGGCCCATCCGCTCTCCATCAGCGCGGCGATCGGCAAGAACGAGGACTGGCGGCTCCCTCCACCGTCCCCGGGCGGGGTCACGACAGGGGGGAGGCTCGCGTTCTACGCTGGTGACAGGAGCGCCCGAGGAGGCCGACATGGCAGGTCACCACCGTTACCACCTGGACCAGGACGGTCAATCGATCACCGTCCTGCACGACCCGCGGCGTCGGCGCGCGGAAGTCTGGGTCAACGGCAAGACCGTCGCCGCGGCCCGTGCTCCGCGCCACCAGGCCACTGTCCTGGAGGGGGAGATCCCTGCCCTTCCGCCCAAGCGGATGGTCGTCAGGATCGGCCACCCCGACGACGTGGACGACGTTCCCCTGTGCGTGCTGGAGACGGACGGCGACCGCTACCTCATGCCCCACATCGCTCTCACCCCGCAGGAGCGAGAGCCGGCGGAACGGACACCGCCGGCCAGCACACCCGGTGAGCTCCTCGCCCGGTGGAGGGCACGGCACCGTCACCGCCGAGACGCCCGCCGTACGCGACCGGGCAGCGGCCCGCGTCCGTAGCCGTAGCTGCGACATATCCGCATCCCAGAGGGGGCTGTCCTTTCCGGATGCGAGGGCGAGAATCCTCGCTGAGGTGAGTACCGGTCGTCGGCCGTGACCGTCTTGACCTTGCTGTCCTCAAACGCCCCTTCGCAGGGTTGACCTGGCCGCGCCCAGGTGTCACCGGCGACTTCAAGATGGATGCAGGCACAGCGCGCAGCCAAAAACTCTCCGGCCTCCCTGATTCCTCATGCGCCGCTGGGGGAGGGGCGATGCAGCCCGACGGCGCAGGTGGACGCCACAGCCGGCCGACGCGACACTTCTCCCTGCCGTCACCGCGCCCCTGCCGGACGGCAGAGGGTCTTGCCGTCAAACGAGATGACTTCTTGGCCAGGTGCAGTCCGCCTGCGGCTTGCATGCTTTGCATAGGTGGCATGTTTTGTCACCTGTCTTCGATGGGGCGGTATCCAGCCATGCCGCGTTCATACGGCGTTCGTCCCGGCCGCTCAGTCTCACGGCCATGAACAAGGCAACCCTCTCCGCGACCGCCGTCGCCTCCACTCTCGCTCTCGGCCTGCCCCTCGCCCCGGCCGTCGGCGCTGCCGAGCGGGGCCTGCCCGGGTACGCCGTACAGCACCGTTCCGGGCAGGCCATTCCGTTCGCCGAGGCCACGGTCACCGCCGGCATCGACGGTTCGTTCTCCCTCAGCTGGAAGGCGGAGGGCGTCACGCGCGTCGAAATCCGTGCGAACGGAAGGGTCGTCGCGAGGGGCGGTGCCACCGGGCGGGCTGTGATCACTGGTCTGCCCGCCGCAGACCGTCAGTGGTTCTGGTTCGAGGCCGATCGCGGTCAGGGTCTGAGGCTCGCCGACCGGCTCGTCAAGCTCTCCGGAACGGTCAACCTCCGTGATGCGGGCGGCTATCGCACCCAGAACGGTAAGTGGGTCAAGATGGGCGAGGTCTACCGCTCGGACGCCCTGAACAACCTGACCGCCGAGGATCAGGCCAAGCTCCGGCGCCTGCGCATCAGGACCGTCTTCGACCTGCGCATGGAGGGCGAGCGCGTCAAGGACCCCGACAGGGTGCCGGCCGGTGCCGACTACGTCGTCGCGGACGTCTTCGCGGGCTCCGGCGCGTTTCAGACCATGCCCAAGACCCCGGCCGAGGCTGAACAGATGATGATCGACGCCGAGAGGGCGATGGTCAGCGGCGACGGCGGCAAGAAGGCGTACAGCCAGGTGTTCGACGGCATACGCGAGGACGACGCGCGCTCCGTGCTCTTCCACTGCACGGCCGGCAAGGACCGCACCGGGTGGTCCAGCGCCGCCCTGCTCGCCGCGCTCGGCGTGCCGCGGGACACCGTCGTGGCCGACTACTTGGCCAGCAACGCCTACCGCAAGGCCGCCAATGACGCCCTTCTCGGCCACCTCCCGCCGCAGCAGGCCGCCGTCTACAAGCCGCTGCTGGACGTCCGCGCCGAGTACCTCAACTCCGGCTACGACGAGGTCGAGGCGAAGTACGGCACCTTCGACCGCTACCTGAGCGACGGTCTCGGCATCGACCGCCACGAACTGAAGCGCCTCAAGGAGGACCTCCTCATAGGCTGACGAGCTGGTGCGTGATTGTGGTTGAGGAGTGATCCCTCGGGGGTGGGATGATCCAGCCCGTGGTGACCATGGTCAGCCGGGACATCCTCGCGCATCAGCTGTTCACCGGGATCTCCCGGCAGCATCTGGCTTGCCTGGCCAAGGAGCTGGCCGATCCGTGGGAGGCCGTGGTCGAGGGTCGCCGTCGCGGGGCACGTGGCGGGGCCAGGAAACGTGAGGCGGGGCCGGTGCCCGGCATCGGCTGGGGTTCACCGGCCGGCTGGTCGTCACGCTGATCCACCTGCGGCACGATCTCCCGCACTCCGTCCTCGCCCTGCTGTCCGGGGTCGACCGCTCCACCGTCACCCGCGCGATCGGAGAGATACGCGGGCTTCCGGCCGAACGGGGATGCGCGGTCCCGACCGGCCCGGCCTGCGGACCCTGGCCGATGTCTTCGCCTATGCCCAGGCCGAGGGCGTCGTGCTGCGGCTGGACGCCACCGAGGTCCAGGTCCGGCGTCCCGCGGTCGGCCGCGGTGGGCGGCGCGCGTTCGTCTCGGGCAAGAAGAAGCAGAACACGATGTAGGCCACCGTCATTGCCGACCGGGCCATCGCCGGCCTCGTCTCCGACCGCAGCACCAACGCGTGACCACGACCCCGATCAGGCAAACACGGCTCCGCCGCTATCACGCACCAGCTCGTAAGGGCGCCTCGTACCACGAGGCCGCTGACCACATGCCGGCGATGGACCGGGTGAGGTCTTCCATGAGGAAGATAGAGGTGCGCCTGCTCTGCCCGTGAAGCGGGCAGGGTGAGGGAGAGAGGGCGACTTTGAGTGGTTTGCCGGTTCTGGTGAAAGCGGTACAGCTGAAGCCGTGTGTGCGGTAGAACTGCAGGTCACAGAGTCTGCTCCCCGCTCGCGGGGGGATGACCCCGGCCGTCGCCTGTCCGTCACGACAAACAGATCTGCTCCCCGCGCCCCGGCTCGCCCGCCTCGACCGGGTTCCTCGCTGCCGCGGGCACCGGCTCGGTGCACGACACAGCACGGTCAGGCTGTGGGTGAACTCCCGGAGCACACATGCCCATCGCGCGGAACCACCATCCCCCATTCGCACTCTGTCTAAGCGACAGCAGAGCATCGTGAACGGAGGCCATCATGAACCGGCGCACACTGCTCGCAGCGGGTACCGGCTACACGGCGGCCGCCGCCTGGACGATGGGTTGGGGCAGCGGCCAGGTGAGGGCCGCGCCCAGCAGCGGTTCCACCCCTGTCACCAGCGGGCAACGGCCCCTGGGCCCCGCGTCTGCCGCAGCCGGCAGACACACGCTCGCGCCGCGCGCCGCTGACTGGTCCGCGCTCGACAGGGGCCTCCAGGGCGGTCTGATACGTCCAGGCGATGCCGACTACGCCACCGCCCGCCAGCTGTACAACACCCGCTTCGACAGTCTGCGACCCGCCGGCGTCGCCTACGTGTCCAACACCGCGGACATCGCCGAGTGTTTGGCCTTCGCACGCCGCCACGGTACCCCCGTCGCCATCCGCAACGGCGGGCACTCCTACGCCGGTTGGTCCAGCGGCAACGGACGCCTGATAATCGACGTCTCCGCGATGAATTCCATTCGCACGGGCTCCGGCAGCGCCGTCATCGGGGCCGGTGCCAAGCTCATCGACGTCTACACCCAGCTCGGCGCCCGAGGCGTCACCATCCCCGGCGGATCTTGTCCCACGGTCGGCATCTCCGGCCTGACGCTCGGCGGCGGCCACGGCGTGGTCTCCCGTGCCTACGGGCTCACCTCCGACAACCTCACCGGCGCCCGCATCGTCACCGCCGACGGCAGGACCCTGGAGGTGTCCAAGGACAGGGAGAGCGACCTGTTCTGGGCACTGCGCGGCGCAGGAAACGGAAACTTCGGTGTCGTCACCGAACTCCGGTTCCGCACCCACAAGGCCGCCGACGGCGTCACCGCGCACATGACCTGGCCCTGGTCCAAGGCCGCCGCCGCACTCCGCTCCTGGCAGGAGTGGGGCCCCGCCCAGCCCGACGAGATCTGGTCGGCACTGCACCTGTCCGCCGTCGCCGGCCGGACCCCCACCGTCTCCATCAGCTGCTTCTCACTGGGCACGTACGGCGCCTTGCAGAACGCCGTCGACCGACTGGCGGACCGCGCCGGCGGCCCCGGCGCCGCCTCCCGCATCACCATGCGCCGCCGCGGCTACCTCGACACCATGCGGATGTACGCGGGCTGCGCGACGAAGCCCACCACCCAGTGCCACCTGCCCGGCAGAACCCCGGGGCGGCAGCCCACCGGCGCACTCCAGCGGGAGACGTACGCGGCACGCTCGGACTTCTTCAACCGCTCACTGAGCACCGCCGGCATCCGGTCACTGCTCGACCAGGTCGAACGCCACGGACGCAGCAGCAACAGCGGCGCCGTCTCCATCGCGCTCACCGCCCTGGGCGGAGCCGTCAACCGCGTTTCCCCACAGGCGACCGCCTTCATACACCGCAACTCACGCTTCCTGGCGCAGTACACCGCATCCTGGCCCGCCGGTCACACCGCCGGGCCGGCGACGGCCTGGCTGGACAGCACACACACCGCGATGCGCCGGCACGCCTCGGGCGCGGCATACCAGAACTACACGGACGCAAATCTGAGCAACTGGCGCTCCGCGTACTACGGCTCGGCCGCTCACCGACTGGCCGAGCTGAAGAGGCGCTACGACCCGGGCAGGACGTTCGACTTCCCACAGGCTCTGTGAACCGACGCGAGGCGCCGTCACACAGCGGCACCCCGAACCATCGCCGCCGGATACGCGGTGTGCGCTGCCCGCCCCCGCGGTGTCCCCGGAGAAAGCACGGGCGCCGGGACGGTCCCTCCGATGCGGCGAGCAACTCCTCGGAGGAGAACTGCTCCCCGCCCGAGCGAGGATGGTTCCGTTGGTCTCGTGCGCCGGTCACGGCGGGCGGCTGCTCTCCGCACACGCGGGAGTGGCCCCTGTTCCTTGCGGGGGTGGTGTGGTGTGTCTGGTTCGCCAGAGCGCAGTGCTGGCTGTTGTCCCCTGTTCGTGCAGGGTCGATTTGTTTGTGGTGCCCGGGTTGTGGGGGCAGGGCATTTTCGTTGTCGTGATGAGGTTTCCGCATACGGGTCATGTAGGGGTGTACGCGTTTTCCGTATACAGGGCGTTTTTCGGGTCTGAGGCTGTCGAGGTTGTTGCAGCAGGCGCCTGTCTGCCACGCCCTGTGCCGGCCGACGTGTGACTCCGGCTGGTGACGTGGCCGCCAGCTGCACCCTGCCCATTCCCTGAAGGCGTCTGGCCGGTGCCTTCGGCCTTCCTGTGCGTGCTCCTGCTCCGGTTCACCACGACGTGGGACCTCGCGCCCGCCGCCGATGACCGGATTCCACCGCGCACCGCGTGACCCGCCCCCAGCCCTCTTGTCTTGGGCGGGGCCGTGTCTGGCGGCGAAGCAAGGGTGCGCTGGAGGTGTACCTGGCGGCCTAGAAAAGTCCATGGGTCGGCCTAGAAAAGCCCATGGGTCGGCCTAGAGAAAAGCCCATGGGTCGGCGAAGCGGCTACGAGCTTGGCCGGCGCTGCCTCTCGCGGCTCTTCGCGCCAAGGCGCGCCGAGGCGCTCTCAAACCCGTAGGGCCCCGACCGGGGGAGTGGTCGGAGCCCTACGGGGTGTGGGGTGGCTTAAGGCCGGAGGGTGTCCTTGATGTCTTCCTTGGCCTGGCGTGCGTGGCCCTTGGTCTGGTCGGCGCGGCCTTCGGCGGTCATGCGCTCATTGCCGACGGCGCGGCCTACGGTCTCCTTGACCTTGCCCTTGGCCTGCTCGGTGTGAGCCTTGCTCTTCTCCGTGCCCGACATCGGGACCTCCTCGTGAAGTAACCGGATTGGTCTTGACCCCCGCCTACTCGCCCCGGCCCGTCCTAAACACTCACAACCGGCATGACTTACTTCTCTGTCTGCTTCCAGGCATGCTGCTGACAGCGGAGCATGCCCCTGTGGTTGCGGCCCTGGCGCCACCGCTCGGGGCGTTGGACCCGTTATCGAGGATCCGAAGATCACCCCGGCCGGCTGTTCCTCGCCCGAGCGAGGATGGTTCCGTGGGTCCGTACGCCGGTCACGGCGGGCGGCTGCTTTCCGCAGCTGTGGGGATGGTCCCGAGACCTCTACCGGGCTGGCGGGTGCTGCAGAGAACGCCAACGGCCTGCTGCGCCGGCCTTTCCCAGGGGATCCGGCCTTGTTCGGGCACACCCGCGAGCAACGCGTGCACCATCCGATTCGGTGATCGTTTTCGCGCCCCTGCAGGGTGGTGCCGGTTCGCACCGGTCCGCTGCCCGTGGTCCGCTGCCGCGCCCGTCTGATGTCCGTGGGGCAGTTCGCACCCATCCGGCTCACCGTGATGGCGATGTGTCCGGGGCCGGGTGAGGGTGGGACGCGGCGTTCGCGTCGGTCAAGCCCCCTCCTCCCGCTCAGAAGGAGCACAACCATGTCCGAACGTCACACGCTGATTCGCAGTCTGCACGATGTGGGTCTGGCCGCCTGGTTCGGTGGCTCGCTGATGGGTGCGGTCGGCCTCAACGGTGCTGCCAGGAGTGAAGGCGGGACGGAGGCGGCCACGGACCGGATCGCCTCTGCCGGCTGGGCGAAGTGGACGCCGGTCAATGCCGCTGCCATCGGTGTGCACCTGTTCGGCAGTGGGGGGCTGCTGGTCGTGAACGCCCACCGCGTCGCCACCCAGCAGGGCGTCGCCGCCTCCACCGCGGCCAAGACCGTCGTCACCGCGGCGGCCCTGGCCGCCACCGCCTACGCCCGCGTCCTGGGAAAGAAGGTCGAGCTGGCCTCTTCCTCCGACCCGGAGGACGCCGAGAAGGCGAGCAAGCACCCCATCGACCTCGACAAGGCACGTCGGCAGCTGGCCTGTGCGCGGTGGGTGGTACCGGCGCTCACGGGGTGTCTGGTGGTGCTCAACGCCCTGCACGGCGAGCAACAGCGGCCCGCCGAGCAGGTTTCGGGCATGCGGCAGCGCGCCGCGTTCCTCTCTCCGCACCTGCCGGCCGGCATCAGCTGCCACCTGCCGCACTGACTTCGGTCGGCATCCGGACCCCCACCCTCGTACAGGTCGGACCGCGAGTGATCACATCCTTGGAGCACCTGACCGGATTGAACGAGCCGTCCCGTCTTCGGCCCCTCCGCCTTCGTCGACCGGCCAAGGGCTGGTGGTCAGCCATCGACGGCCGGTCCGGCCGGTTCACGGAGGTCCACCGGATCGGCGGGGCTCCGCGAACCGGCCGGACCGGCCCGTGGTGGTCGTCACCGGAGCGTCCAGCGGCATCGGCCGTGGGGTGGCACAGGCACTCGCCGCCCGCGGGGCCGACCTCGTGCTGGCGGCCCGTACCGAACGGACCCTCGTCGCGGTCGCCCGGGAGTGCGGGCAGCGAGGAGGACGGGTGCTGGTCGTCCCGACCGACGTCGGCGACGAAGCAGTCGTCCAGGTTCTGTTCCGACGTGCGGTCGAAAGGTTCGGGCGCGTCGACGCCTGGATGAACGCCGCGGCCGCGTGGAGCTACGGCCTGTTCGAGGACACCCCAGCCCTGTGTTCCGACAGATTGTGAATACCACGCTGTTCGGCCAGGTCCACGCGGCCCGGCCTGTGCTGCCGCAGTTCAGGCCCCGGGGCAAGGGGGGCTCGTCAACATCGGCTCTCTGCACGGACGACTCTCGTCCCCCTACGTCTCACCGTATGTGACCTCGACATGGGGCTTGCTCGGTTTCTCCGAGGTGCTGCGTCAGGAGTTGCGCGACGCTCCTGGCATCGCCGTGTGCGTTGTTCTGCCGGGTGCGGTCGACACGCCGATCTATCGTCATGCCGCGAACTACATCGGTCGTCGGATTCGGCCGCTGCCGCCTGTGACATCGCCGGAACGAGTGGTGGCCGCGGTGGTACGTGCCATCGATCGTCCTCGGCAGAGTTGTGGCGGTGGCTGCGGGCTTGGCAGCACTCGCGATCGCGGCGAAGGTTCTCGGTCGACGACGGTGACGACCGGCGTCCGTCGCCACTCTTCGGCGTTCACGTGGTGGCCCTTCCTTCGCGGCAGCGATCGTGGGTGTGCGGTTCGTGGTACGGCGGTGTGCCGAGCTTCGTTGGTTGTCGCCTACGGAATCGCATGGGTGCAGTGGTGGCGTTCAGAAGGACGGGTCCTGGTTCAGATCGTGGGATTCATGCGCTGAGACACCGGCCGCCTGCTGAAGGCGTGCGTACCGTGGGGGAGGAGCAAGCCATCGGAGTCGGCGGCAGCACGGGGCGGCCGAGCGGTGCAACGGCGCTGTTTCCGCAGGGGCTCAGTACCGTACAGAGCGGCCATTCCGTACCGTGCGGAGCGCCGGAAGGGGACTCGTGATGGCCGGTCTGAGGCTGGGGCCGCTCCTGCGGCACGTCGACTGGGAGTCGGGCACGAGCGCGACGGTGTGGGTCGAGACCGACCGGGCGTGCACGGCGGAGGTACGGTGCCCGGGCGGCGCGGGGGGTTCGGCTCCGACGTTCCGCGTCGCCGACCACCACTACGCGCTGGTGGTCGTGACCGGACTCGTCCCTGGGGCCGCCACGACGTACGAGGTGCTGCTCGACGGCGAGCGGGTGTGGCCCCTCGCGGACTCGCCCCAGCCGCCCAGCACCATCCACACGCCGCCGGTCCCGGCGACGGGCGCGGTGGTCGCCTTCGGCTCGTGCCGGTGGGCGGCACCTGCCGTGGGCGAGTCCGATCCGGTGGGCCCCGACGTCCTCGACACCCTTTCCGCCCGGCTCGCCGCCGACCCGGAGGCCGAGCGCCCGGACGTTCTCCTCCTCCTCGGCGACCAGGTGTACGCGGACGAGACGTCCGCTGACACCCGCGCCTGGATCGCCCGGCATCGCCGGGCCGCCGGCACCGGCTCCGCCGCCCCGCCGGACCAGGTCGCCGACTACGAGGAGTACACCCACCTCTACGACGAGTCCTGGGGCGACCCCGAACTGCGCTGGCTGCTCTCGACCGTGCCCAGCTGCATGATCTTCGACGACCACGACGTCATCGACGACTGGAACACCAGCGCCGCCTGGGTGGCCGACATGCGGGCGACGCCCTGGTGGCACGAGCGGATCACCGGCGGCCTGATGTCGTACTGGGTCTACCAGCACCTCGGGAACCTCTCCCCCGCCGAGCTCGCCGAGGACGAGCTGTACGCGGCGGTCCTGGCGGCCGACGACGCCACGGAGGTGCTGCGCGCGTTCGCCGAACGCGCCGACGCCGACCCGGCGTCGGTGCGCTGGAGCTACCGCAGGGACTTCGGTCGCACCCGGCTGCTGATGGTCGACACCCGGGCCGCGCGGGTGCTGGAGGAGCAGCACAGGACGATGCTGGACGCCCAGGAAGCGGCCTGGCTGCGGACACAGGCGTTCGACGAGCTCGGCGGCGTCGACCACCTGCTGGTCGGGACCTCACTCCCGTGGCTACTGCCTCCGATGGTCCACTTCGCGGAGGGCTGGCACGCGGCGCTCTGCCGAGGCGAACGCGGTCCGCGCTGGGTGCGCTTCGGCGAGTGGCTGCGTCGGCGGGCGGACCTGGAGCACTGGGCGGCGTTCACCTCGTCGTTCGAAAAACTCACGGAGACGGTCGCCGAGGTAGGGAGGGCCGACACCGCCCCGGCGACGGTGTGCGTGCTTTCCGGGGACGTCCACCACGCCTACGTGGCGGAGCCCATCTGGACCACCGGGCAGCCGCCGCGCTCCCGCGTCTTCCAGTTCACCTGCTCACCACTGCACAACTCGGTGCCCGCGGCCATGCGGGCCGGGTTCCGTTTCGGCTGGAGCCGGTTCGCCAAGGGGATCGGGCATCTCCTCGCCCGCCACGGACGGGTCGAGCGACCGGCGGTCCGGTGGGAGCGCACCGGCGGGCCGTGGTTCGGCAACCAGTTGATGACGCTGACACTGCGTGGGCGTACAGCACGGCTGCGGCTGGAAAGGGCCTCGGCGGACGCGAAGCAAGGGCGCCGCGGGACCGACCGCGCGGGAGCACGGCTCATCGGCGTCCTCGACCGGAACCTGACGGAGGGAAGTTGACGCCCCGTAGGAGGGCGCGCACTCCGTCTCGCCTTTTCCACCCTCGTCACCCGGATTCGTACGCTGGCGCTCCTCGGCCGCCATCAGGAGGCCACCGTCGGAGCCGCCCTGATCGTCACCGGCCCTGCCGCTGTATGTGCGGTGCGATGCGGTGGGGCAAGCAGTCGGACCGTGGTCTCGTGGTCGGAACGGACGGGATGGTTGTCCGTCGCCGGCTGCTGGTGAGCCGTTTAACGACCTCGTGCACGATAAGCATTCAGGCACGCCAGCGGAGCCTGCGGTCAAGAGACGAGCCCGCTCTTCCTGGTTACCGGTGCTCGAGTCGCTTTCGAAGGCGGCAGGCTTGTCGTCGTGCGGGCCGGCGGAGAGCGGCTGTCGCCGGTCGGCGACTGGTCCACTCGTTGCGGGCCCGGATCTCTACGCCGCCGGTAGAAGCCGCTCCTCGAACGATGCGTCGCACTTGATCACTTGGTTCGGTAACCGTCGTACGCGGAGGCAGCCTTCGTCTGGATCATGTGCTCCGACCCAGGAACACATACATCCAGCACGAAGGCCGTGAGGATGAGTCTGCAATATCACGATGCCCGGCAAGAGCCACTGGCCGAACTGTCACGCTTCCGGGGCGAGTTCTACTCCTGTCTCACCGTTCGTTCGGATGCGCTGTTCGAGCTCGCGGACGCAGTCTTGTGCGGGGACGGGCCGGTGAGGTCGCTGGCCGAGCCGTCACTGGTGGGCGAACACCGCCGCGGTCACGGAGGGTTCTACGCCGCCCTCGCCCAGGGCCGGATCGACGCGGACCGGATGCGACGAGCCCTGGCCTCGGTGCCGCTGCCCCGATCGGCGGACGGCCGGCTGGTCCTGGCCGCCGACGTGCTGTGGTGGCATCGCCACACCGGCCACAGGATGCTGCTGTCGGCGCACAACGGCCACATCGGATACCTCTCCACCCATCCGGACACCTACCCGCGGACCCAGGGCGCGGTGCTGCGCGGGCGTCTGGGCCGCGACTACGTCGCGATCGGCTTCAGCTTCGCCGCCGGCTCCTTCCTCACCAAGGACACCTCCCTCGAGGGGGACTGGAATCCGCTCACCGTCCCGGCCGCGCGCGCGGGGATGAACGAGCACACCCTGGACCGGGTCCGGTACCGGGACTTCTACCTCGACCTGCGGACCGCGCCCGCCGCGGCCCGCGCCTGGCTCGACCGCGCCCGCCCGGTCTACGACGCCGGCTCGACCTTCACCCCGGACCCCCTGCCCACCCTGGCCCTCGGCCGGGCCTACGACATCCTCATCCACCTCCACCGGGTCCGCGCGGCCGACAAGCTCGCACCGCCGCCGTACGAGCCGGCCGGCTGACCGCCCCGGACTCGAACCCCGGCGGCTTCCCCGCCCGAGGCGGCTCACCTCCGGCCCTGGAAGCATCCCGCGGGCGTACAGGGCCTGCCCGTCCGGTGGCCGGCAGCCGAGTTTCGCCACCACGGCCGAGTACGCGCACCCCACGAGGTGCGGACCGTCGCGTTCCGCGGGCGCCCGGGCTGCAGCGTGGTGGGCGCGCACCCCGGGTGAGTACCGCAGGCACATCTATCACCGTCGAGAGACGGCAGCCCCTGGTCGCCGGGAGCACACAAGCGCTTGACGGCCCTGCGACTCCCTGTTCCTCATGGCTCCGGACCACAGCGGGGGAGGCCTGTGACCCCAGGCCGCGTGGATGGTGGCCTGGCGCGCCGCCTGTGCCGGGCCCAGGCCGCGACAGCTCTCCTGGGGCAGGGGGGGCTCTGCGTCGTTCCATGACGGGACGGGCGGGGGTTCCGTCGTGGCGGGGCCCCAGGGCGGAGCACGTCGGTGAGACCGACACCGTCGATGGCTTCGTGGAGACGGCGGTGGGCCGTCTGCTTCCGGGGCGCGGTCGAGCGGTTGCCGACAACCGTCACACAGCCTGGCTGCGGGGGCCCGGTGCGGGTTCGCCCGGCCCGGCTGGGGACGGCGCCCTCTCGTGGACGGGAAGACCGGCCGGAGTGCGTTTTGACGGCGTGTTCGGGGTGAGGCGGGTCTTCGCCAGGTGCCGGTCCTCGGCAGGAGCTGCCAGGACCGGTAGTGAGAAGGCCCGGGCGAAGGGGGAGAGGACGGAGGAAGTGCTGGAAGTGCTGCGGGAGGCTGCCGGCCGCGCCGCGGGCGACTGAGGCGGATTGGGACGAGGGAGGGGGACCGTATGGCAACGGTCGCCGGCAGGGGCAGGGGCAGGGGCAGGGACGCGGTACGGCGGCAGAGCTCGGTGAGATCAGTGCGGGACCTGGTGCTCGTGGTGGGGCTCGCGGGTGCGGTGGTCGGCGGTGTGGCCCTGATGTTCAAGACGACTCGCTCGACCGGCTCGCACCTGTCGGTGGTCCTCGTCGTCCTCGTACTGCTGCTGGGTGCCGGGACGGCGCTGACCCGGTGGGGCAGGGTCCCGATGCGCCGCCGGACCGGGGCTCCCGGGCCTGGTGCGGGAGTGAACGACCTGGGCGGGGCAGCGGGTAGGGCACGCCTGCCGGATGCGGACGGCTGTGCGCAGGAGGGGGCCCTCGGCACCCTCACCATCCCGCCGGGCGCCGCCCCGGCTGTTGACGGGCCCGCTACGCCGCCTGCCGTCGGCTCCGGGGCGCTGGACCACCTGGCCGTCGACCCGGAGGGTTTTGAGCACACGGTCGCCGCGCTGTGCGCCCGGGACGGCTGTTCCCCTGTGGAGGTGGTCGGCGGCGCCGGAGACCTCGGCGCGGACGTGATCGCGACGACCGCCGACGGAAGGCGTGTGGTCCTGCAGTGCAAGCAGTACGGGGAGGACCACCGGGTCGGCTCTCCCGACCTCCAGCGGTTCGGCGGAACCTGTTACGCCGTGCACGAAGCCGACGTGGCCGTCCTCGTCACCACCAGCTCCTTCACGGAGCCGGCCCTGGAATACGCGGCCTCCTGCGGGATCGTCTGCGTCGACGGTACGGAGCTGGCGGCCTGGACCGCGTCGACCGTGCCGGCACCCTGGGCCGCCCGGCCGGGCGAATTGGTGCCTGAGACCCGGGACGAAACGATCCTCGACAGCTGAGATGGCCGTCACCGGGGACGTAGTTCGTGCGCCCCGGCTCCCTCGCGCAGCCACCCCGAGCGTGAAACCACCGGGCTTTGGCCGACACGTCAGGAAGCACGGCGATGCACGCCCGAGCAAAACTCGATGCGCCCCCCGCGCGCGGGGGAGCGGGGTCTGCTTGCAGAGCCGCGAGGAGCCGACGCAGGAGGCTCACGGATGGTGCGGCCGTGAGACAGAGGTTTCCCGCTGGTCCACGGGCATCGACTGAAGCCCTTGCCGTCCTAGTGCTGTGACCGGGGACGTTTGCCGGGTGGCTCCCCTTGGTGGCTGGAAATGCTTTTCCAGCCACCAAGGGGAGGCGGGATGGCGCCACCGGTCAGGGTTCGCCGGCTGACCGAGCAGGAGGGCCAGAAACTCCAGCACATCGTCCGGCGGGGCAGTACCAGCTCGGTGCTGTTCTGCCGGCCTCGGCCGGCGGCAGCACGGTCCCGGTCGTCGCACGGCTGGTCCAGGCGGACGAGGACACCGTCCGTGACGCGATCCACCGCTTCAACGAGATCGGGCTCGCATGCCTTGACCCTCAGTGGGCGGGAGGCCGTCCCCGCCTGCTCAATGATGACGACGAGGACTTCGTCGCCCAGACGGCCACCACCCGTCCCGACTCTGCTGGGCAAGCCCTTCACCCGCTGGTCGATCCGCAAGCTCGCCGATCACTTGCGCAGGAACGGCGCCCGCCCGATCCGGATCGGGCGCGAGGCCCTACGGTGCTTACTGACCCGCCACGGGATCACCTTCCAGCGCACGAAAACCTGGAAGGAGTCTCCGGACCCGGACATTGACGCCAAGCCGGCCCGCATCGAATACGCGGTCACCGAACGGCCCGGCCGCACGTTCGCCTTCGACGAGTTCGGACCCCTCGGCATCCGCCCCACCGCCGGCTCCTGCTGGGCCAAGGAGAACCGTCCCGACCGGCTGCCGGCGACCTACCGCCGTACCCAGGGCATCACCTACTTCCACGGCTGCTCCTCCGTCGGCGACGACCGGATACGGGTCGTCAACCAGCGCCGCAAAGGCATCGACCACACCTGGGCAGCTCTGCGATCGATGCGAGACCGCCCAGACCCGGGCCCTGCACCCCTACCCGTGCTGGCGCAACAACAATGCCCGCCACCCCGACGTCCTGGCCGCCCAACGAGGCGCACGCGCCCGCGGCCGTGGCGAGAAGGGCATCCGCTGGGGCGGCCGGCCTCTCCCGACCGCGGCCTGATCGTCTACCTCGGGATCAGATGTCGCCCTGGACGAGAGCGTGGAGGTGCTCGTCATGCCATCCGTCCGCGTGCAGCAGCGCACTGCGCATGGTGCCTTCGAGGGAATATCCGGCCTTCTCCGCCACACGGCAGGATGCCGGGTTGGCCACCGAGTGACACAGACGCAGGCGATGCAGGCCAAGGTCGTTCAGCGCCCACTGGCTGACGCGTTTCGTGGCCTCGACCACCACGCCACCACCGCGGGCTGCGGGGAGTATCCAGTAGACGACTTCGGCGCTGCCGCCGCTGAGGTCGATGTCGCCCCATCCGATCAGTCCCACGGCCTCCCCACCCGGTCTCGCGATGGCCCAAATCGCGCTCACCTCGGCCCGCCAACGCTCGTGCATGCGTTCGATCCTCCGCCGCGCGTCTTCCGATGTCTCCACGAGCAGGCGGTTCCACTGACGCACCCCGGGATCCTGGCTGGCCGCTACCAGGACGTCGGCGTCGGAGACACGCCAGGGACGCAGCTCAAGGCCGCTTGGAAGGCCGAGCACCGGCTGATCCCTCGTGGCCATCCGACCCGCAGGAACGACTGGTGGTATCCGTGAGCTGGAGATCATTTCGGCATCCTGCCACAGCTTCAGCCCCGCAAAGCCGGTCGTCCGACGCCCCCGACTTCAACCCGGTGAACCTATGCGGTCACGGCACCAGGGCGCGTATCGAGTCGTGATCATCGGGTGGTCCTGGTGAGGTCTTTGATCCAGATCGTCGAGGCGTGCAGGTGGAGACTGGCGAGGTAGCTGTCGGGAGACTTGTCGTATCGGGTGTCTCACCGTCCCAGTTCCGGCCTCCCGGTACGTCACGCTCTGGGGCGGGTGAGGCACGTGGAGCCGACGTGAGCCGACCGGTGCACTGATGTCCGGGCGGGGACTCATGGGACATGGCCCGGCACCCGGCTCAGGTTCCGGGGAGGATACGGCGCGTTTCGTAGGCCCACATCGCGATCTCGACCCGGTTGCGAGCGCCGAGTTTGGCCATCAGGCTGGCCAGATGCGTCTTCACCGTGCTGAGGCTGATGTGCAGTGCATCGGCGATCTCGGTGTTGGTCAGCCCGCGAGCGACGGCGAGGAGCACCTGCTCCTCGCGGGCGGTGACGGGGGAGACCGGCTGGGCCACGGGCCGGCCGGCGGGCAGGTCCGCGAATGCCTGGAGCAGACGGACGGTGACGCTGGGCGCGATGAGCGCCTCACCGCCGGACGCCGACCGTACGGCCTGCGCCAGAAGGTCCGGTCCCGTGTCCTTGAGGAGGAATCC
Organism: Streptomyces sp. TLI_105; assembly: GCF_900105415.1. Classification (GTDB taxonomy): domain Bacteria; phylum Actinomycetota; class Actinomycetes; order Streptomycetales; family Streptomycetaceae; genus Streptomyces. The sequence continues at coordinate 8,522,664 of NZ_FNSM01000001.1, forward strand.
GCGGGCGCCGGCACGCAGCGCGCCGTAGACGTACTCGTCGAGGTCGAACGTGGTGATGACGACCACGGCCAGCGGGTCGGCGACGCCCGGGCCGGCGACCAGCCGGGTGGCCTCGAGCCCGTCGATCACGGGCATGCGGATGTCGAACAGGCAGACGTCGGGGCGCAGTTCGCGGGCCAGGCGTACCGCTTCCTGTCCGTCGGCGGCCTCGCCGACCACCTCGATGCCGGGCTGGGCGTTCAGCATGATCCGCAACCCGGTGCGGATGATCGTCTGGTCGTCAGCGACGAGGACGCGAATGGACACCGCTCTCGCTCCTCGCTCTCGGCAGTTCGGCTTCGACATGCCAGCCCCGGTCGGTACCCGGGCCGACTCGTAGTGTGCCGCCGAGCAGGGTCGCGCGCTCGCGCAGTCCGGTAAGTCCGTATCCGTCGCGACCCCGGCCGGTGCGCCGGCCGTTGTCACGCACGCTCACCCGCACCGTGTGCCGTTCCGCGGCGACCCGAACGACGAGCTCGGTCGCGTCGACCGCATGGCGCAGCGCGTTGGTCACCGACTCCTGCACGATCCGGTAGACGGCCGCGTCCACGGCCGGGGGCAGCGCGTCCAGTTCGCCGTCGAGCCCCAGATCGACCCTGAGGCGACCACCCGGGGTGCGCACCAGGCGCTCCAGATCCGCGACTCCGGCAGGGGGCGCCAGCTCGGCGCCGACCCCGCGGTCGCGCAGCGTGGCGACCATGGCGCGCATTTCCTCCAGCGTGCGCGCCCCTTCCTCCTCGACCCCCTCCAGCGCCGCGACGGCGGCGGACGGGTCGGTGCCCGCGAGCACCCGGCCCGCCTGGGCGATGATCACCATGGCCGACACGTGGTGGGCCACCGTGTCGTGCAGTTCCCGGGCGAGCTGCTCGCGCTCGCGGGAGCGCACCTGCTCCAACTGCCGCTCGCGAGCGGTCACCCGGAACCGCACGGCAGCCCCGACCACGCCGGGCAGCAGCAGGAAGACGAAGCCCACGAGATTTTCGACGACCGGGGTCTCGTCCGTGACGGAACACAGCGCGCTGGCCGCGAGGGTCACCGCGCCGCCCAGCACGATCTCGCGTCCCGATCCCCACCGGGGCAGCGCGTACACCAGCACGAGCACGACCGCGTCGGTGTACAGGCCGACGGGCTCGCGCGGTGCGGCGACGAGCGAGGCCACCTGAAGCAGGATCACCGAGCCGAACGCCAGCGTCACCATCGCCAGCGGGCGGGTCCGGCGCCACAGGGGCAGCAGGCACAGCCATACGGCGAACACCACCGCCACCGGCCGCCACACGACGTTCTCGCGCAGGGTGGCCTCCAGCGCCAGACCGGCAAGGCCCGCGGCGAGCAGCGCCCAGTCCCGCCGCACCCGGGCGGGCGCGTCGGGCGGCCGGGGTTCGGTCCACAGGGTTCGCAGGTCGTCTCGGAGCACGGTTCTCAGCCTACGGGCCGCGGCGTGCCGCGCATCGGCCGAAAGGACGGGTCGTCACTCCGCCCCGGGGCCGACGGATCCGGGGCCCGCGGGCCGATGCCGCGGAGCGCCGTGGCGACGAACCTCGGCATCGTCGGCCGTACAAGGACGGCCGACGAGGTGGTTGGAGGACCCGATGCTCTCGAAAGCCCTGTTGCGCCTGGGCGCAAGCGCCGCGCGCCATCCCTGGCGAGTGATCGCGGCATGGCTGATCGCCGCCACGCTCGCCGTCCTCGCCGCCGTCGCCTTCGGCGGGCGGACCGCGGACTCGATGACCGCTCCGGGACTGGACTCCCGAGGGGCCGCGGAACTGATCGAGCGGGCAGGCACGGGTCAGGAGGGGATGACCGCCCAAGTGGTCGTCACCCCCCTCGACGGCGGTGCGACGTTCTTCGACGACGGCGCGCGCACCGCTCTCACGCGGCTGCGGGCCGAGGTGCAGCGGCTGCCGCACGTGCTCGGCACGAGCGACCCGGCGGGGGCGCTCGACGCGGGCGGGGACACCGCCGTGCGCGGCGGCCTCGTTTCGGCCGACGGGCGGATCGCGGTCGTCCGGGTGCAGTACCCCGACCAGAGCCGGCTGTCGGCCGAGGACCTCGACGCCCTCGTCGGACTCGGTGACCGGCTGCGCGCGGAGCTGCCCCTGCGCATCGAGATGGGCGGGAACCTCTTCTACGCGTTCTCCGACCCCGACGGGGGCGTGAGCGAGCTGATCGGCCTTCTCGCCGCGGCCGCGATCCTGTTCCTGGCGTTCGGTTCGCTCGTCGCCGCCGCGCTGCCGATCGGCATGGCGGTCTTCGGGCTGACCGTCGGGGTTGCCACGATGACGGTACTGGCGGGGGTGACGGACGTCCCGACCTTCGCCCCTGTCCTGGGCAGCATGGTCGGGCTCGGAGTGGGCATCGACTACGCGCTGTTCGTGCTCGCCAGGCACCGGGAGTACCTCGCGCGCGGGCTCGATCCCCGCGAGGCGGCGGGGCGAGCGGTGGCCACGGCGGGGAGGCCCGTGGTCTTCGCCGGCGGCACCGTCGTCGTATCGATCCTCGGCCTGGCGGTCGCGAACGTACCGTTCATGACGGTGGGCGGGATCGCCGTCTCGATCGTCGTTCTGACCATGGTGGTCGCGTCGGTGACGCTGCTGCCGGCCTTCCTCGGCGCCGCCGGCCCACGCCTGTCCCGGGCCGGCCGGATCGGCCGGGCTCTGCAGACCAGGAAGCTGGGCCGACTCGCACGGCGGCGGGACCCGGCGGCAGGCGCCGCCCACGCCGCCGGGTGGCGTCGCTGGATCGGGCACGTCGGCCGGCACCCGGTGCCGTACGCGGTCGGCGCGGCGGGGCTGCTGCTGACGGCGACGCTGCCCGTGCTCGGCCTGCGCGTCGGCCTGCCCGACGACGGCTCACTGCCGCAGAGCCGTACCGAACGCCGGGCCTACGACCTCGTCGCCGAGGGGTTCGGCCCGGGCACCAACGGTCCCCTCGTCATCGCCGCGGACCCCGCCGGTGATCCGGGAGTGGTGGACCGTCTCGTCACAACGGTCGCGGCGGATCCGGGCATCGCGTCCGTCGCGCCGACGCGCATCGATCGGGCCACCGGCATCGCGACCCTCGTGGTGTTCCCGACCACCAGCCCTCAGGACAAGGCCACGGCCGACACCATCGCCCGGCTGCGCGCCGACGTGCTGCCCACGGCGATCGGGCACGGCCCGGCCAGGGCCCACGTCGGCGGCGCCGCCGCGAGCCTGTCCGATGTGGGCCGACGCACCAGCGAACGCCTGCCGTTGTTCGTCGCCGCCGTGCTGGCGCTCTCGTTCCTGCTGCTGATGCTGGTCTTCCGCTCGGCCGTCGTACCGCTCAAGGCGGTGCTGCTGAATCTGCTGAGCATCGGCGCGGCCTACGGCATCATGGTCGCGGTCTTCCAATGGGGCTGGGGAGGCGCGCTCATCGGGCTGGAAGCGACGGTTCCGATCGTGTCGTTCATCCCGATGTTCCTCTTCGCCATCCTGTTCGGTCTGTCGATGGACTACGAGGTGTTCCTCCTCTCCCGCGTACGCGAGGAGTACCTGCGCACCGGCGACAACGGCACGGCGATCGTGGAGGGCGTCGCGGGCACCGCCCGGGTCATCACGTCGGCCGCCCTCATCATGGTGGCGGTCTTCCTGTCCTTCGCCGTCGCCGAGGACCCCTCCACCAAGATGTTCGGGCTCGGCCTGGCCACCGCGATCTTCATCGACGCCACGGTCGTCCGCATGGTGCTGGTACCGGCGACCATGACCCTCCTCGGCCGGGCCAACTGGTGGCTGCCGGGGTGGCTGGACCGGGTGCTTCCCCGCGACCCGGTCGGCACCGACGACACCGACGCGGAATCCTCGGGTGAGGACCCGCGTCCACGGCTGGTTGACCGTTGACTCACACCTCCTGCCCGCCCTTGGCGTCCGGCACCTCAGCGCGTCACCCAGGGGCATATCGAGTCGTGATCATCGGGTGGTCCTGGTGAGGTCCTTGATCCAGATCATCGAGGCGCGCAGGTGGAGACCGGCGAGGTAGCTGGCGGGAGTCCTGTCGTACCGGGTGGCGATGCCTCGCCCTGCCTTGAGCTTGTTGATCAGGCGTTCGACGGTGTTCCGCTCCTTGGAGAGATCGGCGTCGTGGCTGACGGGTCGGCCACCTCTGGAACCCTTCTTCTTCCGGTTGGCGAGCTGATCCTTCTTCTTCGGGATGACCGCCCTGATACGACGTTTGCGCAGGTGGGCGCGGTTTCCGCGGGACGAGTACGCCTTGTCCCCGGCGACCGCGTCCGGCCGGATGCGGGGTCGGCCGACGGGCCCGCGTACCCGTACCTTCTTCAGGACGGGAATGAACTGCGGGCTGTCCGCTGCCTGGCCTGTGGTCAGGATGAACGCCGGCGGGCGGCACTTGCGGTCGGCGGCGAGGTGGACCTTGCTGGTCTGCCCGCCTCTGGAACGGCCGAGGAGGGCGGCCTTCAGCCTGAGTTTCCGCCGCCGCCGGATGCGTCGTCGTTCTTCCGGCGCGGGATCGCTTTCGGTCTCTTGCCCGTTTTGGTCTTTGAGTCCGCCCCCTTTGACCTGGCCTTCTCCTCCTCCTCGGCCGCGGCTTTCTCCAGGGCGGTGACGACGTCCTCGCCGAGGTGCATCCCGGCCGCGTCGTGGTGGGCTCGGGCGGTGGTGGAGTCGATGCCGACCAGGGACAGGTCCACCTCACCCCGCTTCGCGGCTTCCGTGATCAGGCCCTCCGGCAGGGCCTCGAAGACGCCGGCGTCACGCCACTGCCGGAAGCGGTTGTGGACGGTCGACCAGGCGCCGAACTCCGTCGGCATCTCCCGCCACTGCCCGCCCGTCCTGAACCGCCAGATCACGCCCTCGAACTGCTGTCGCAATCGCTCGGGGTACGGGCCGTACTCGCCGATCGGCAGGTACGGCTCGATGAACTCCCCATCGAGATCGGCCAGTTGCACTCGCGGCACGATAAGACCGTCTATCGGACCGGACTGTGCCACGAAGGCACATCCCGCAAATTGATCACGACTCGATACGCGCCCTAATGGCGTCCCCTAGGGCGTGGCACGCCGTGCCCCGGGATGGCGTTCGCGGAGGACGGCGAAGCCTCTGCCGCACGACATCGTGCAGGGAGCTATGAGTGAGCCTCTTCCATCCTGTGCCGGAGGGTGAAATGGGCTGGGTCAGCAAGTGTGGTGACGAGGCAGACCCCCTTGTCGTCGGCGTGGTGATTCCACTCAACACGCCGGCGACCGAAGGGGCCCTGCTGGTTCCGTATCCTGCCATGCTCGACGTCCCGTATGAGCTCGTCGAGCATGTCGCCTGGTTGCTGTACGAGCACCGCCGGGCCCGCAACGCACGTTGGCGCAAGCTCGGATGCTTCGACCAGGCACTTCTCACGCTGGTACACCTGCGGAAGAACGAGACGTTCTCGCAGCTCGGAGCGGGTTTCGGGATATCCCAGGCCACCGCCTGGCGCTACGTCGACGAGACCTTGGACGTGCTGGCCGGCTGGGCGCCCGGTATCCACGAAGCTCTCACCGGCCTCGGTGAAGGCGACCACGTCGTCGTTGACGGCACCTTGATTCCCACCGACCGGATCCGCGCGGACGAGCCGTACTACTCGATGAAGCACCGCAAGCACGGCATGAACGTGCAGGTCATCGCCCGCCCCGACGGAACACCGCTCTGGTTCTCCCGCGCGACACCCGGCCGCACCCGCGATCTGACCGCGGCCCGAGCCCGTGGCATCGTCCAGGCCTGCCTGACCCGGCAGATCCTCGTCCTCGCCGACCGCGCCTGCCAGGACGTCGGCGCCACCGTCCGCACCCCGTATTACCACCACCGCGAACAACCCCCGGATTACCAGCAGTCCAACCATGACCACGCCCGCCTGCGGGCCCCGGGAGAACGCGCCTTCGCCCAGCTGAAGTCCTGGCGGCTACTCCGGCGGCCCCGATGCTCCACCCGCCGCATCAGCACCATCGTTCAGGCCGTTCACACGCTGCTGACCTGCAACTATCCAGGATGAAAGAGGTTCAGCGACGGCTGAGCTTCTCCGAAGCGGGTTCTTCTCGCCTGACGGTGACCACACTGGACGTAGGCTGCGGGCAGCGAGTTCGTCCGAGCCTTGGAGGCATGCCGACGTGAAGGCGACACTGAGTCTGTGGAAGCAGAACCTCGGCGCCTTACCGGAGTCGCTGTGGCAGCGGACCGAACTGCACGTGCTGATCCTCGCGGACAACGCACTGACACGGATCTCGCCCCAGATCGCACGACTACGGCAGTTGCACACGCTGGACCTGGGCCACAACGATCTCGCCTCGGTCCCGGACGAGCTGACTGAGCTACCGCTCACCCAGTACCTGTACCTGCACGACAACCAGCTGAAAGAACTTCCCCGATCGCTCGGCCGGCTCACCGCCCTCCGATACCTCAACGTCGGGGGAAACCACCTCACCAGTCTCCCGGACACCATCGGCGAAATGGTCGGACTGGTGGAACTTCGGGCCGAGCACAATCGACTCACCGCCCTCCCCGAATCGATCGGCCGACTGCACCGGCTCCGCGAGCTATGGCTGCGGGGCAACGCACTCACGTGCCTGCCGGAATCCGTCGGCGCCCTGGCCGAACTGCGCCACGTCGACCTACGAGAGAACGCCCTGCCGGACGTCCCAGAGGCCCTGGCGGGACTCTCACGGCTCCGCCATCTCGACCTGCGGAGCAACAGACTCCACACCCTGCCGCGCTGGCTGCCCGAGCTCCCCTCACTCGAGAAACTGGACCTCCGCTGGAACAACATCGAGCCCGCGCCACGGCTGCTCGATCTCCTTGCGCGACGAGGATGCATCGTCTGGACGTAGAGAGCGTCCTCGGGGTGGTGCGAACTCAGAGTTACCGCACCACAGAAGTTGTGCCAGAACCCGAACGGGTTCTGGCACAACTTCTGTGGTGTCGAGTCGAAGCTCGTTGACCGAGGCCGGAGTACGCCGGGAACCGGCAAGTCAGCCGCTTGACCTGAGGCAGACACAAACCCGGGCGGTGTGGCTCCACGGAAGTTGTGCCAGAGCCCCTTCTCACGTACGAAGCCACGCCGGGGCAAGCGTCGCTGGGACTGATCTGGCGATGGTCTTTGACCAGCTGATGAGCACGGAACCGTTTCGGAAGAATTGGGTGGTCCGTGTGGCGAGCGTCCCGGCATTCTGGTTTCAAGATGAGGGGGCGTGTGCGTCGAGCGATCAGGTGGAGATCGAGCAGAAGAACCGGCAGTGTCTTGAGCCGTTCGTGGTGCGAGCGCGCCGTGTGACAGAGCACTCCCTTGCTGATGACTGGGAGAAGCTCGTGGAGCTCATCGACCCGAAGTTCGGGTTCCGTTCCGAGAACGGTGAGGCCCGGATCTGGCATGAGCTGCCGGCCGAGGAGGTAGTCGAGTCCGCTGCGGCGCGGATCCGGCCGATCCTCTTGGAGGCCGAGGACCGCTTCCACATGAAGGCGTTGAAAGCACTGGGCTACGCCTGCTGGGAGCTGCCGCGGGACGCGGAGTGGATACGAGCAGTACGCGCCGAGTGGAAGAAGCGGGTGGCGCCCGCCACACCTGCGGAGGCCGCTTACCGGGTCTTGGCCGACCCCTGCGTGCCGACGGGGGCCCAGGACGGACCCTCGGCAAGATCCGAAGGGCGGGGACCAACACCCCACGGCTTGACGGCTTAACTGCATGAGGTGTCCTTCCCACGCGATAGCCGTGGGGAAGAGGAGCGGTTGCTGGCGGGCCTGACCTGTTGTCCGTGCCGCGTTGTCGGTGGTGGTTGAGAAGCTGACCGGTATGAACAGCGACGAGCAGCTGTTGCGCGGTCGGGTCTACGGCCGCGATCACGACGACCCCGATCCGGGTCCGCGGCCGGACCGAACCTACGCCGAACTCGTCGGCGGCCCGCTGGACGGTCTTCTGCTGGACATCCACGGATGTCGGACCAAGGAGGTCGACGACGGCGTCGCCCTGACCACCGAACTCGGCCGGTGGCTCGGAGGTCGGGCGCTGTACGACCCGCGCCTTTCCGCCGTCGGCTGACCGGGACGGAGCGCCGGAGGGTCCGAGAAATGGTTTGCCGACCCGGTGGCTGTGTGTCACCGTTCGGCCTGGACCGGAAGTTGATCATCGGCGGTCGGTCGATGTCGACATGTCGGCGGCCTCTCGGGGATCCACCGGAGAGGTGACGAAACGAGGGGAACCGGTGTCGTGGGGAACAGTTACGAGGACGAGTGTCGCCGGTCGTTGGCCGAGGAGCAGGCGAGGAGCCTTGCCGGGACCAATGACTGGGAACATGTGGACAGGGAGCGGGTACACCAGGACTGGGACGTCCTGTACCGGGAGATCACGGCTTTCCTGGACGGCGGCTCCCTGCCCGGGGACCAGCAGATCCAGGAGCTCGTCCGCAGGCACTTCGACATCGTCTGCCGGTTCTACACCCCCTCCAGGGAGGCTTACGTCGGCATGTCGCTCTTCTACGCCGAGGACGAGGCCATGAGGGCGTTCCACGATTCCTACCACCCCGGGCTGGTGGAGTTCCTGGGCGCCGCGATCAAGGTGTTCGCCGAGCAGGGGAGCGGGTTCGCCCCCAGCGCACGGGCCGAGGCTTCGGCGTAGTCGCGCGACACGGGCCAGGACATGCAGGGGCGGGTGCGCCGTAGTCGTATGACCGGCAGTCATGATCAGGTCGTAGTGACCGGCGAGAACGGCGTAGGAGTGGGCCACATTCCGCACCGTAGTCAGCATAGGCGTCGGCTGATAGGGCAGATCGAGCTGACCGGGCGTGCAGTCTGCGGAACATCGGGACGACCAACGGTCCTCCGCAGTGGTGTCGGTACCTCGACGCGGTGAACCTCAAGACGAACGCGGCCACGGCCCGACGGCTCGAACTCCAGACTGCGCCCCCGCTTACCAGCAGGCGCGGGCCAGCCCGGGTGACGGCCCCAGCGCGGGTTCTCGACGATGTACCGGGTGCTCATGCCGCACTGCGCGGCGATCTCGCGAAGGTGACGCCCTCCCTCCCGGCCGGGGGAGCGGGGTGCCGGTGGCTACCGTGGTGACCGGTTCTCCTCTGGGGAATCTGCTGGCCGACGGGGCTTGCTCACCACCTTCGGGTGGCGGTCTTCAAACCAGGCCCCGTCGGCCCTTTCCTTGTGCGCGACGGAGCCGGTCAGGCGGCCAGGGCCGTGCGCGCGGCGTGCAGGGCGTCGTCGAGGGTGTCGGCGGTGCGGTCGTGCCCAGCGGACCCGCTCGCCTCGTCCGGGTCGATGCTCCATCCCCAGCCGGTCTCGGGGTGCCCGTCGATGACGACGGTGTGGTCGCCCAGGGTGACGGTGAGGGAGAGGCTCCCTCCGGGGTGGGTGGCGGTCTCGATCGCGGCCCCGGGGCCGAGGATGTGGGCGGCGGCGGAGCGGGCTTCGTCTGTGCTGGTCATGGGGTTCTCCTCATGGGGGACGGTGAGAACGACGGTGCGGTCATCGGGGTCGGTCAGAACCTGCAGGCCCGGGTGGCACCGGCGCCGGCGGGTGCGGTCAGGCCGAGCCGGAGATAGCCGGTGGTTGGCGGTGCCCGGTCGGGTACAGCTCCAGGACGGCGCCGTGCGCGAGCGTTGCGGCGTAGCGCTCGGGGCCGGTGCCGTGCTGCTCGCGTACAAGCGTGAGCCCGAGGCCGCTGTAGAAGTCGCGGCAGGCGCCGAGCCGGTCGGTGTAGAGAACGATCAGATCGTTGATCATCACTGGCGCTCCTGGGGTCTGTGGTAGCCGTGAGAGGGAGGGGCGCCCGCCCCCCCCCGGTTGCTCCCAAAGGGGGCAGGTGGTCTAGCGGCCTCCTGCTCACTTGTAGACCTCCTCGCCGGTGCGCCTGCTCGTGATCCTCAGTGTTCCGTCGGGTTCCGCCTAGATCACATTGCCCTTGGTGACTGCGATCAACCTGCCAGGGATGTCGTAGGCATTGTCGGTATGTAGATGTTGGGGTTTGAAGTGACGTCTGCGGTGAGGATCGTGTTTCGTTTGGAAGCCCACGATCATGGGTTCCAGGGCCTGGCTGTCGTGGGTGTGGGCGGCCGGGGTGCCGACGAGGAGGGGCAGGCCGTTCGCGTCCGACAGGACGTGCATTTCGGAACCCGCTTTGCCACGGTCCACGGGGCCCGGACCGGTGGGTTCGCCCCCCTTTTTTCGCCCTGACGTGGGCGCAGTCGAGGACGGCGCGGACAGGTCGAGCAGGTCGGCGTCGTCGAGACGGTGCAGGACCTCCTCGTGCAGCCGGCCCCGCACCCCGGCACGGGACCAGATCAGGAACCGGCGATGGGCTGTCGACTTCGAGACCCCGAAGCAGGGTGGCAGGGCCCGCCAGGCGCAACCAGACACCAGCACGTAGATGATCGCGGCGAACAGCGTTCCATCGGGCGTGTCCTGCGTCCCGCCGCCCTGTGGCCGTACCCTCGACGGCGGGATCAGTGGCTTCGCGATCTCCCACAGCCCGTCCGGAACAATCCAACTCCACGTACCCCGCCCCATGACGGTCTCAGCGACCGGCTCACCACATAGGACACGGTCTTAGCGGCCAGGACCGGACCCGGCCCTGCTCACTCCTCCGTGAGCAGGGCCACGGTCGTGCGTACGGTGGCGTCGGGGTCGTCCGCGAGCAGCGCGAGCACGGCCTCCGCCGCAGGCGTCCCGCATGCGACGAGTCCTTCCACGGCGGCATCGCGGACGGCGGGGGAGGGGTCGCGGCCGAGGGCCGTGAGGAGGGCGGCGGAGGCTTCGGTACGCCGGTAGGCGACCGCCTCGGCGACGGTCTGCCGTACGTCGGTCACGGCGTCGCCCGCCAGCTCCCGCAGCAGCTCGTCCGCCCCCGGCGTCGACCAGCGGGCCACCGCCCGCGCGAGCCCCTGCCGGACGCGGGCGTCCGGGTGGCCCGCGAGGGGCGCGAGCCGTTCCACCGGGCCGCGCCGGCGGAGCCCGTACCACTGGAGCGTGTCACGCAACGCGGCCGTGTCCGCCCGCGCCTCGGCCCGCTCCAGCCGTGCGAGGAGTACGCGCGAGGCGGGCGCGGGCCCGTCCAACGGGTGCGGCCGCCGCTCCCGAAGCCGCCGGGACCCGTACGCGCCGGGCTGGACGCACCCCGCGCAGACACACGGCGTGACCCCATGGGCCCCGGGGAAATACCGCCACCCGGCGACCTGCCGCACCGCCCGCACCTGCCGCACCTCGCCCCGCGCGATCGTCCGAGGCAGGAACACCTCCCACCCGAGCGCCCCGTCCCCCAACTCCCTTATCCGCCGCACCGCTTCGGCCGCCGTGAGCTCGTCGAAGCTCCGCCCGTACCGCCCCACGGCCACCGGCTCCCCGTCCGGCAGCCGCACCTGCACGGCGACGACCCCCCGCGACCCCGGCCGCCGGGCCAGCTCCCGCAGCCACTGGTGCGTCAACGCGTACGAGGCCAGGACGGGGAACAGATAGACCCCCCGCCGCTCCCCCCGCGCCTTGATCCCGCTCCGCCGAATGCCCGCCGCGCAGGCGGCGGGTGTCAGGTGCACGAAGGTTGCCATGGGGAGATGCTAGGCCGGTTACCGGCCGATCTGGGCTAGTGATCTGAGTCGGAGATTCGTCGTCGGTCGGGCATGAGTCGTCCGGGTCCGAAGATTCCGCCGTTGTCAGTGACCGATGCCCAGTGGGCGGTGCTGGAAGGCTGGTTACGTCGCCGCACGACGGCCCAGGCTCTGGCCCAGAGGTCGCGGATCGTGCTGGAGTGCGCCAAGGGCCACTCGATCATGGAAGTGTCGCGCCGGCTGCGGATCGCTCCGGACACGGTCCGCACCTGGCGGCGGCGTTTCATCGAACGTGGCCTGGACGGCTTGTGCGACGAACCGCGGCCCGGCGTCCCGCGGAAGATCACCGATGCCGACGTCGAGCGGGTCATCGTCAAGACCCTGGAGGAGACGCCGAAGAACGCCACCCACTGGTCGACGAGGTCGATGGCCGCGGCGACGGGCATGTCGCAGTCGACCATCTCGCGGATCTGGCGGGCCTTCGCGCTGGCGCCGCACCGGTCGCAGACGTTCAAGCTGTCCACGGATCCGTTGTTCATCGACAAGGTCCGCGACGTCGTCGGTCTGTATCTCGACCCGCCGGAGAAGGCTCTGGTGCTCTGTGTGGACGAGAAGTCGCAGATCCAGGCCCTGGACCGGTCCCAGCCGGTCCTGCCGATGATGCCCGGGGTGCCCGAACGCCGCAGCCACGACTACCTCCGGGCCGGCACGACCACTCTCTTCGCCGCCCGCGAGGTCGCCACCGGCAAGGTCATCGGCTCCCCGCACCGCCGCCACCGGGCAGCGGAGTTCAAGAAGTTCCTGAGCAAGCTGGACAAGGAAGTCCCGGCTGATCTGCAGGTTCATCTGATCCTGGACAACTACGCGACCCACAAGACACCCGACATCAAACGGTGGCTGCTGGCCCGCAAACGGTGGCTGCTGGCCCGCCCGCGGTTCCACCTGCACTTGCCGACGAGATCCTCGACAAGGTCGCCGCCTACTGCCGACGAATCTCTGACTCAGATCACTAGGCCCGGAGGTGCCGAAGCGGACCTCGACCCACTCTGTGAGCTGATCTGATGGCTTGGCCCGCAGGGAGCAGCAGGCGCCTGCTGCTCGCAGACTGAGCAGGGGCGCCCACTGGGCCGAAACGCGCGGCAGGCCCAGCCGGTTCTCACCAGCCGGGCCCACCGGACGCACCCGCGGAGCCTGTGGGAAGGATCAGCCGGTGGTGACCGCGGTGTCGTCGATCAGGAAGCCGGTGGCCAAGGACGAGTCCTCAGTGCCAGTGAACTTGATCGTGACCGTCTTGCCCTTGAACGCCGACAGGTCAAGGGTCCGTTGGGTGTAGCCGCCCGGCGTGGCGTTGGAGTACGTCGCCAGAGTGGTGGTGCTCGTGCCGGAGACGACCTGGGCCTTCAGCGTGTCGTACGGCGTGGTGCCCGACTCCTTGGTGTCGATCGCCAGGAAGAAGCTGAGCTTGGGCGCCGCAGCGGTGGCCGGGATGGTCACCGACTGGGACAGGGTGTCGGTGTGCGCGCTGCCGTATCCATCCAGCCAGGCGTAGTACGAGCCGGAGTGCGCAGTAGCGCCGGCGTCGTTGGTGATCACACCGGAGCTGGAGGCCCAGTTGACCGCACCGGACTCGAAGCCCGGGTTGGAGAGCAGGTTGGAGCCACTCGGTGGCGTGGTGCCGCCGCCGCAGGTGGTGGAGGTCGGGACGACGGCCACGCCGCTCCACGCCTTCTCTACCGTGGCGCACTGGCTGCTGCTCGCGCCGTACAGGTCGATCGCGGCCTTGATGCTCGCGGTACGGGCCTCGGGGTAGGTGGTGCCCGAGGTCATGTACGTGGTGAGCGCGCGGTACCAGATCTTGCCCGCGGCGTCGTTGCCGATGCCGGTGACCGTGCCGCCGTCACAGGTCGGGCTGTTGCCCCAGCTGGAGGAGCCGGAGCCGACTGCCAGCAGGTAGAAGAAGTGGTTGCCCACTCCGGAGGAGTAGTGCGGGTCGAGGTTCTTGGTGCCGGTGGTCCAGCAGCTCTGCGAGACGCCGTCCTTCTTCGGATCGTCCATGTACCGCAGCGGCGTGGAGCTGATCTTCTCGCCGATGAGGTAGTCGGGGGTGTCTGCCGGGCTGTTGGCGTTGAACTCCACCAGGGTGCCGAAGATGTCGCTGGTCGCCTCGTTCAGGCCGCCCGCGTCACCGAAGTAGTTCAGGCCGGCGGTGGCGGAGGTGACACCGTGGCTCATCTCGTGGCCCGCGACGTCGAGCTCGGTGAAAGGCTTGTCGCCGGGGGCGCCGTCACCGTAGATCATGCTGAAACTGGTGTCGTCCCAGCCGGCATTGGCGTAGTTGTTGCCGTAGTGCACGAATGAGCGGGCTCCGACGCCATCGTTCTTGATGCCGCTGCGACCGTGCACGTTCTTGTAGTAGTCCCAGGTTGCCTGGATGCCGAAGTGGGCGTCGGCCGCGACGGTGGCGCGATCGCTGAGTGCGCCGTTGCCCCACACGTTGTCGGTGTCGGTGAACGCCTTGCCCCAGCCGGCCGGCGGGCTGTCGTTGGTGGCGGTCAGGTTCTGCGCGTCCCGGGTCTCCCCGTTGCCGCGGGTGGAGTCCTTGAGCTGGTAGCCGCCGGAGATCGCGGTGGTGGTCAGCGGGACGTCACCCACCTGGTAGCCGTGACCGGTGCCCTCGGCGGTGTGGAAGGCGTTCCACATCTGCCCGACCTGGCCGGTCAGGGCGTCCACCAGCACGTTGAAGTGGCTCGGCGACTGGTCGGGGGCTATGCCGTCGACGGTCACCTGCCACGCCAGCCGCGGGGTGCCGGAGAGCGCGTTCACCACCAGCTTGCTGGTCGTCTTGGCGCGCTTGCCCTGGAACTTCTTCTGCGCCAGAGCCTCCGCGTGCTCGGCGCTGACCTTGGGGGTCACCGGCAGGGAGAGGCTGTTCTTGAGGGTCAGCGTGCTCTCGCGGAACGCCCCGCTGGGCGCGGAGTGCACGATGACGTCACCGCCCAGCACGGGCAGGCCGCGGTATTCACGCGTCATGTGCACATGCCGGGTGCCGTCCTTGTCGACCAGGACCGAGGCGGACTTGAACGTGTCGTCCGAGCTCGCCCGAACCGCCGCAGGGTGGGCGGCGATCGAGGCGCGAGCGTCCTGGATGGCCTGGCTCTTGTCGGCCTTGGGCGGGTGAGGCCGAGCGGTGTCGGCAGCGGCGGCGGGGGACCCCATGCCGGCTATCAGCAGGCCGCTGACGGTCAGCGAGATCGATGCGGCAAGAACACTTCTCTTCATGGGCCGGGATCGTGGCCGCTGTCGGAAACCCCGGTCAACGAGCGCCAACTCTGTTTAATTGCGGGCACTGTGAAGAGGCCGGTGACCGACTCCTCCCCCGATCACGGCTCTGCCGCACCCTGAGCTTTGGTCAAAACTGTTCACAGAGTGTCTAACGTCTCGTCGATACCCGGCCAGGTCATAGCTAGCCTGTGGCCCGTTTCCATCCCCCCACAAGAACGGTGCCACAGGCAGCGCCCCCCTCCCCAGGCGCGCAATGGCGGTGCAGAAGGCGAGAGACTGGTGGACATCAGCGGCACAACACGGTTCGGGCAGACGATCCAGGTCCCACGGCCACTGGAGCTGAAAACCGCACAACAGCGAGAACCAGCAAGCGATCTCCTTGACGCGCTCCGCACCGGCCCCTTCGAAGCTGCCCTCGACTCCGCCGTGCGGGCCAGCGGGCTCAGCCTTGAACGCATCCAGCACCGGCTCGCCGAACGCGGTGTGGAGATCAGCGTCACCACGCTCAGCTACTGGCGACGCGGCCGCAGCCGCCCCGAACGGCCACAGTCCCGCCAAGCGGTCCGGCTCCTGGAAGAGCTGCTGGGCATCCCCACCGACGGCCTGGTCTCGCTGCTCGGCCCGCGCCGCCCTCGGGGTCGCTGGGTCAACCGAGACTCCGAAGTACTGGAGAGCGAGCGCCTGTGGCCGGAGTTCGTCAGCCTCCCCGGACTGCTGGCCGAGCTGGACAGCACGGACGACGGCCTGCTCCGGGTCGCCGCCCATGACCAATACGAGCTCAACGCGCAAGGCACCGGGGCACGACTGACCACCCGCCTGACGCTGAAAGCCACCCGAGACGGGGTGGACCGCTGTGTAGTGATCCTCCACGGTGAGGACCCAGACACAGCGCTGCCGGAATTCACCAACGTACGCAACGCCCGCCTCGGGCGGCTGCGCTCGGACCGTAGCGTGCCATTGGTAGTCGCCGAACTGTTCCTGGACCGCACGCTGTCCGAGGGCGGAACCACGCTGATCGAGTACACCCTGCGGTTCCCCGAGAGCGGACGCCGCGCCGAGGAGTGCGGACGAGGGTTCAACGCCCCCGCCCTCCTCTACACCCTGGAGGTCGCCTTTCACCCGGACACGGTCCCGGTGCGCTGCCGGCGCTGCTTCAGTGCCGCGGTGACCGGGGAGCCGATGTCCGCGGAATTGGTATGGATCAGTGCCTCCGGCCGGGCGCACGCGGTCTTCGAGAATCCCGGACCCGGCTTCCGGGCACTGCGCTGGGAGTGGCACTGAACGGCGGCGACGCCCGATGCAACCTCGTCGGGAGTCGGCACGGTGATGCCTCTTCCGCAGTGGGGCGGGCGAGCGGTATCTGGACGTCAACTACAAGATGAAGGAGTCCCACCGCATCTGCCCCCTCCACGGCAGGCGCGGCCTCTGATCGCAGATGGAAGTCCCCGACGCACCGCTCCGCGTCACCGCGAGGGTCCAACTACCGCCCTGACTCCCTCCTCTCCTCCCGGGCCCGGGAGGCGGTCTGCTCACTGAGGGCCTGAGCGATGTCTTGTGGGCGTGTCAGCTGAGGATGGCGCCCCGCACTGGCGATCACCGTCACGAGGGCGTACGGGAGTGTGCTCAGCAGAGACTGTCAGTCCATGGTGAGGGGACACCTGTCTGGAAGGATCGACCCGTCGTCGGCCACTGGCCCGAGTCCGTCGTTCCTGGTCGGTGACGCTGACGCGGAAGGGCTGCACCCCACCCACGGGTGCAGCCCTTCCGCGTACAGGAAGCCGGGCTGGCTTTGTCCACTTCTAAGGGTTGTCCCCTAAATGGTCTCCGAGTCGGCCCGCACATGCCCGAGTTCTTCTGCTGATCGGGCCAGGATGAGGTTGTGCAGTCGGGCGATGCCTAGCATGGCGTGGTGGACACCGTCGCCTTTCAGGCGGCAGTCGCGCAGGACGTGAGGTAGCGAGCCGGCTCCGGAGCTCACACCACAGCGGATGCGAGGCCGCCGGATGGGCGCCTAGCCTGGAAGTACACCGAAAACAATCTGAGCATGAAACGGAGGCGTGGGGACCTGCCTAACGCTCCGTACATCAACGTCGGCGGCTACTCGAAGATCCAGCAGAGCAACGGCGCGGTAGTTGAAGCGAACATTGTTCAACAGGGGGACCATCTCAGCGGCTACTGCACGCACCACAACGGGCAGGTGCACAGCACAGAGGTGACCGGCACGGTGACCGGTCAGCACGTGGACTTCTACATCACGTGGGACGACCACACCAAGGGACACTCCTGGGGTGACCTTCAGGCCGGCTTCTTCACGGGAAACTGGGAGGGGATCCTGAAGGGCGGAACCCAGGACGTGCTGCACCCCAATGTGCAGGCGACCTGGGAAGTGCAGGACCGGGTGTTCCAGAGGCTGGTGCCCGCCTAAAGATTGCCCCGTAACTAGGTCCGGGGTCTCAGGCAGACTGAGCCTTTTCCAACCTCACGCTGAGGCGTGATGAAGGACGAGGACGGCCTGGACGATCGTGGTGATGCGGTGGGTGCCGCAGCGGAGCCTTCGCGGGAGGCACCGGCCCTTCGGGGTGGCCATGGCCTGCTCGCCGAGGCAGCGGATCTTGGCGTGGGTGCTGTTGTGCCGGCGCTGCCACCGTGTGAGGCGGCGGCCGCGGAAGGGCACCCGGATAGGACCACCGGCACCCTGGTACGCCGTGTCGGCCCGGCATGTGAGGCCGGCCTCGGTGAGCGCGTCGACGATGTGGTGGGTGCGGGCGGCGGTCAGGTCGTGGGCCGGTCCGGGCAGGGCGGGCGGGGCCCGCAGCAGCCGGCCGAAGGGATCGGTGAGGACCTGGACGTTCCTGCCGTGGCGTTGGTGTCTGCCCGAGTGGTACGGGGTGTCGGCGGCGGTCCGGTCGATCGGCAGCAGGGTGCCGTCCAGGATCACGAACGCCTTGGTCCGGGCGATGCGCATCGCCTCGGCCGGGGTGGGTGCGAGGGCGGCCGGCACGTCGACGGCCTCGCGCAGGGAGCGGCACGCGGTGGTGATGGCGAACCCGGGGGCGAGCTGGGCGTAGGTGTCACCGCATCGCGGACGGGCCGGAGTGAGGAGAGCCTGGCGGCCGGCGGTCAGGCGTCGCCATCGGGTCCCGATTTTCCCCTCGCCGGGCAGCGAGTCGTCCGGTCAGGCACCGCAGGGTGCGACGGGACAGGTCGATCGAATGGGGTCTCCCCTGCTCGAGCGAAGCCGAGAGCTTGGGGAGGGGTGGACAAGCACGCGAAGCTCCTGGCGCCGCGGGGGATCTTGGTCGAGAACCCGTCTACCAGGAGCTTCGTCGTTCCACCGATCTGTCCCACACACGGCCCGCACCGTCAGGTGGGAAAGGGCTCAATGAGTGATCCAGCCCGCTGTCCATCTGGACAGCGGGCCGTCAAGCGGGAAACTGTCATCAGTTGGCCTTGGTGGTTTCCTCGTGTCGGCGTACTCCTGGAAGTGCGTACCTGAGTACGGGTGAACGTGCTCAGGCCCGGGCGGCTCAACGGAAGGCGTTGGCGTTCTCCGATGCCCACTGCTGGAACGGGCGGGCCGGCGTTCCGGTGACCTGTGAAACCGTGTCGCGCACCATCGACAGCTCGTGGTTCACGTCTCCGCCAGTGACGTCGAGCACGGCGTCCGCGGCCTCGGGCCCGAAGGTCGCGACCATCTGTGCGCGGGCCTGCAGACGGCTGATCTCGGCGAAGGGGACCTCCCTGTCCAGTGCTGCCGCGATGGCCTCGACCTGCTGTCGGGCGGTCACCGGCTCTGGACCGGTCAAGGCATATGTGCGTCCGTGGTGGCCGGGCTCGGTCAGTGCCACGCGTGCCACCGATGCGATGTCCGCGGGGTGGATGGTCGGCAGCGCGGTCTCGGCGTACGGCACGTGGACGGTCTTGCGGCCTTGGATGGAAGCGGCCCACATCAGGGCGTTCGACGCGAACTGCGTCGGCCGCAGGATCGTCCAGGCCATGCCGCTTGCCTTGAGTAGCTCCTCCACCGCCAGGTTCTCGCCGGCGGGGCCGAGGTGCGGGTGGGTCTGGACGGTGATGGACGACACCAGCACGACGTGCTCCACGCCCGCCTGCCGGGCGGCTTCGAGGATGTCGGTGTCCGGGCCCAGACGCGACACGAGAAACAGCGAGCGCACCCCTTTCAGCACGGGCTTCAACGACGCAGGCTCTGCCAAGTCGCCCTCCACGGCCTCGACCCCTTCGGGGAAGGCGGCCCGAGCGGCATCACGGGTGAGCACCCTCAGCGGTCCGGCACCGTGTGCGTGCAGCTCCTTGAGCAGGGCACTGCCTATGTTTCCAGTGGCTCCGGTGACGAGGATCATGGGCGTGTTTCCCGTCGTCGGATGATCAAGTAGGCGACACGCTAGAACCTCGATCACACTTCAGGTCAAGGCGCCTGGCCATGTCCGTGCCCGTTCCGCCAGAGTTGTGGACCAGTACTGGGTTGGCGCCTGCCAGCGCGTAGTAGGTATGCAGGCCATTCACAGTGAGGTCGTAAGCAGCCTGCAAGCCCTGCCAGTGAGCCTTTTCCAACCTCAGTTTGAGCAGTCCAGGTGGAGGGTGAGGACGGCCTGGACGATGGCGGTGATGCGGTTGGTGCCGCAGCGCGGCTTGCGCAGGAGCCGCCAGGTCTTCAAGGTGGCCATGGCCTGCTCGCCGAGTGCGCGGATGCGGGCGTGGGAGACGTTGGCTGCCCGTTGCCCGGCGGAGAGGGAGTCCCAGCATCCGCGGTAGGGGACCCAAGCGGTGCTGCCGGCGCCCTGGTAGCCCTGGGGCGAGTGCCGCGAGGATCTCCAGCGCCTCGGCCACGTATCGGTAGGCGGTGGTGATCCCGACTCCGAAACCGGCCGTGAGCTGGGCGTAGGTGTGGCTGCAGTGCAGAGCGATACCCATCTACCAGGAGCTTCACCTCATCCTGTACGCGGCCCCACGCCAACGCCACTTTTCGTCAGGCAAGTTGGAAACAGCTCCGTGTCCACAATCGACCCGAACAGCCGAAACGGACCGCCGAATGAACCGACGCACCGTCACGAGATCGAGGTTAGGATCCCGTTCGCGACACGAGCATCATCCGTTCATTTCCTTTCATGCTTCCCTTGCCACCGGAAAGATTCCTGCATGATTCGCCACAAAGGTAGGCTTCCTCGCCTGGCCTCGCTCCTGATCGGTCTCGGACTGGCCGCCTCGCTGGTCACCGCTCCCGTCGGCGACGAGACCGCCGCGCATGCCCCCACGGCCCCCGCGCCCGCCGCCTACGCCGTCACCCCCGCTGTCTCCCCGTTCGTCCAGAGTGGCCCGCGCAACATCGTCACACGGGTGCAGGACACCTACATCACCAACGTGGACGACGCGGACCACTCCGGGGGGCAGCTCCTGCACGTCGGCACGCCGGACAACGGCACGACTAAGTACCGCAGTTTCCTGCAGTTCGACGTCTCCAAGCTGCGCGGCGCGAACATCAAGAGCGCGAGCCTGCGGCTGTACAACTCCTTCACCGGCTCCTGCGACGGCTGGTGGATGTACGCCGATCCGGTCGCCGCCGCCTGGAGCCAGTCCACGATCACCTGGGCCAACCAGCCGGCCCTCAGCGCCGGCTACCAGAGCTCCGCGAACTTCGGCATAGGACACCCGACCTGCCCGGACCAGCCGGTGGACTCCGACCCGGACACCTCGAACGGGATCAAGCGGCTCGACGTGACCGCCGTGGTCAAGGCATGGGCGTCCGGTGCACTGGCCAACCACGGCCTGCGCCTTTCGGCCGGCGAGTCCGGCAGTGTGGCGTACAAGGACTTCTGCTCCATGAACCCCAACGCCACCGACTTCGCCTGCCATCTGGCGTACTACACGCCGACACTGGAAGTGGAGTTCAACCCCGGCGCGTCGGTCATCGGCGCGGCCGACGAGTACGCCGTGAACTACGGCGGCTACCCCGCCACGAGCTCGGCGCTGGAGTTCTACGACTCCTATGCCCCCTCCCTGTGGCCTGCGACGGGCCCTTACCAGCGATGGGTCCCCGATGCGTACCACTCCTTCCAGGACCCCTACGGCGACCTGCTCCGGGCGCCGTTCGCGGGCGGGACGGAGCACCGGCTGCGCCCGGCGGGCGCGTACGCTGCGCCCGGCCGCAGCGGCCAGCAGGTCCTGGTCGTCGGGGACGGTCAGAGCGGCCTCGTCGCCGTCGTCCCGTACCCGGCTCTGTCGGGGGCGCGCTTCGCCATCAACGTCGGCGTCAGCTCCATCACCAACCTGCACGGCGTGGAACTCCTGCCGGACGGCAACGTGGCCGTGGCTCTGTCCAAAACCGGCCAGGTGAAGGTCTACACCAAGGCCCAGGGTGCGATCGGCAACGCGCCCAGTGCTTATGCCACCGCCGCGGACACCAAGACGCTGGACGATGCCCACAGCGTGCTGTACGACCCGGACACCAATTCGCTGTGGGCCATCGGGGCGAGCCAACTCGTCCAGTACCCCTACACGAGCGGCACCGGGAAGCTCGGCGAACCTAAGACCTTCACCCTGCCGCTGAACCCCAACGGGTCGTCCCTGGCCTACGGCCACGACCTCGAGCCCGTCTACGGCAACCCCGACCGGATGTGGGTGTCGTCCAACGCGGGGGTCGTCCAGTTCTCCAAGTCCGGGGCCACGCCCTGCTACGCCTCGTCCCGGTGGCCGACCTCCGCGACTGCGGCCGACGGGAAGGCCAACCGCTGGTGCACGGACTACACCCGTGAACCGCTAGTCAACAAGGGCGGCATGGCCAAGAGCGTCGGCAACGACCCAGTCTCCGGCACCGTGATCACGACTTGCGCGGGAGATCCCACCGCCTGCCACGCGCCCGTCGCGGGTGCCGACAGCTGGACGACGCCGGCGATCACCTTCGTGGACTCCTCCGGTCGCCATGAGGAGTTCTGGCGTGAAACCTATGCTCAGTACTACCGGGCGCGCTGGATGGTGCCCAGCTACAACTGACGCCGGGCCGCCGCCCGTCCTCCGCGGAGGACGGGCGGCGGCCCGGCGTCAGTTGTAGCTGGGCGGACAAGGGCTACCAGGGCGCCGGCAGCACCGCTTGGGTCCCCTACCGCGGATGCTGGGGCTCCCTCTCCGCCGGACAACGGGCAGCCAACGTCTCCCACGCCCGCATCCGCGCACTCGGCGAGCAGGCCATGGCCACCTTGAAGACCTGGCGGCTCCTGCGCAAGCCGCGCTGCGGCACCAACCGCATCACCGCCATCGTCCAGGCCGTCCTCACCCTCCACCTGGACTGCTCAGACCGAGGTTGGAAAAGGCTCACTGGTGGGAGAGATGGGGCCGGTCTGTGTGCTGGCGCTGGGGGGCTGCCGTTCATGGGTGTGGGGGTCACTGGCACAGGCACTGAACGGTTCTCGTCCGTTCGGCAGCATGCGGGCACCCACGTTGTTCTCAGCGGGCAGTTTGGCTGTCGGGAGTCAGGCTGATGGACGCCGGCCACGATCTGGCCGGTTACCTGAACGGCGTCCGCGCGACGCCGCCGAGCGCCTGGCTGACGACGCCGTCCGCCGCGCCCGCGCGGTGCGCGACCCGCATGCGACAACACCACCGTCCTGATCCCCCGCATCGCTTGACTGGCTGTTGAGAGACGTTCGGCTCCGGCCGGCCAACGACAATGAGGCCGGGCAGGATAGCCCTGCCCGGCCTCGGCGCCTACTCCCACAGCGCCTTGAAGATGTCCCACAGGGGTGCGCCCCGGTCGGGCGGGTCGGCCAGGAGCTTCTCCGTCAGACGGGACGTGAACGTCCGCGCCGTGCCCTCAGCAGCGCCTTGGGTGGTGCCCCGGACTATCGCGGTGGGCAGGCCGGCGCCGACGGCCGCCTGCTGTACGGCGGGCGGGGGGCAACACGCCGGGCGTGGGCGTTTCTCCTTCCGTGTGCCCGGCCGGGAGGCGATGATCGGGCCTACGGCTGTGTGGCGCGGTGCCGCGCGGCCTGATCATGGATGAGGGAGGCCGACATGGCGACCGGCACGGTGAAGTGGTTCAACGCGGAGAAGGGATTCGGGTTCATCGAGCAGGAGGGCGGCGGCCCCGACGTCTTCGTCCACTACTCGGCCATCGCCAGCACTGGCTACCGGGAGCTGAACGAGGGCCAGAAGGTGCAGTTCGACATCACCCAGGGACCGAAGGGCCCGCAGGCCGAGAACGTCACCCCGGCCTGAGCCTTTGTGCCACGAGTCGGCGAAGATTCGCCGACTCGATGCCGCCTGACGCAGTGCCGCAGCCTCTCTCCAGGATGGCATGCAGCGCGGCGGCGGCTTCCCGTGCTCGCTGCGTGTTCCGACGCCGTGTGCCACGAAGCGGGCCGGGCCGGCGGGGGAGTCGGAGCAGTTCTTCATATCGATCGGATCAGCCGGATTGCCGCGGCACGGGCGGAGTCGTACGGTCCCGCCCTCTCGGCCCCCTGCCACGCTGTGTTGCTCATCCGGGCCAGGGGGACTGGCGGCCGACGGCGTTCCATTCCTCATCCCGGTGAGCCCCGCGTCGCCGGCCCCGGCATCAGCTGCCGCTTCTACTACTTCGGCGACACGCCCTGACGCCCGCTGGCGCCGCTCGGCCCGCCCTCGGTCAGTTGGGCGGCGGTGTTCTCGATCCACAGCAGCGTCCACTCGACTCCGGCCTGCCACCCGGGCGCCGCTCCGTCCGGCCTTCCGGGGTCCCAGAGGTGAAGCTGTCGCCCGACCTGAAAATGCGACGACACGGCCTGCTCACCTCCTCTTGACCGGAAGTTTGGTTGAGGTATGAGACTCCTCTCATGACCACGATCACTGCGGACACCACCGCCACCGCTGCCGACGTCGCCGCCATCACGCGCCTCTTCGACGGCTACCTCCGTTCCCTCGACGAGCGCGGCGCTTTCGACGGGACCTGGGCAGCCGCCTTCTTCACCGAGGACGCGTCCACTTCCACCCCCGCCGGGGACGTGCACGGGCGGGACGCCATCGCCGCGAACGTCCGCATGGCGATGGGGCTCTTCGACCGGAGCGTCCACTTCGGTTCTAACTACCTCATCGACGTGGACGGCGACCGCGCCACCCTGTTCGGGAACCAGCTCTCCACGCATGTCCTCGCGGGCGACGGCACCCTGTTCGTCTCCGGCGGACAGACGGAGAACGAACTCGTCCGCACCCCCGAGGGGTGGCGGCTTTCCCGGGCCGATCTGCGCATCGTCTGGAAGCAGGGAAACCCGCCGGTGATCCCGTAACCAGGCCGCCTGGACGCCCCGCATGCCGAACGCCAGATGTCTGCCCAGGGCCAGACGGTCGGGGGCATTACCGTGCTGATGCAGGTTGGTGAGGACTACGTCCGCGATGTCATCCACGCCTTCCACGAGCGGGGGTTCGACGCGCTGGACCCAAAATGGAGCGGGGGATGCCCCAAGACGATCAGTGACCGGGTGCGCGAGCACATCTGCCTGATCGCCCGGACGTCCCCCGCCGACTGGAGGATCACCGCGTTCTCCACCTGGAACCCGAGCAAGCTCGCCGGCCGCCTCGTCAAGTAGAAGGTGACCGCGGCCATCAGCCGGGAGACCCTGCGCCGGATCTTGCGCGTCGGCAAGGTCTCCTGGAAGACCACCACCACGTGGAAGGCGTCCACCGACCCGGAGTTCATCGTCAAGATGCACCGCGTCCTGGCGCTGTACGGCACCCCGCCCGTCGACGGGCGGGTGGTATGCGTCGATGAGTTCGGGCCGCTGAACTTGATGCCCCGCGAGGGCAAGGGGCGGGGGCCGGTGAGGCGTCCGCGCAGGCTGCGGGCAACTTACAACCGCTACGGCGGGGTGCGGCAGATGCTCGCCGCCCTAGATCTGGCTACCGGCAAGCCGTACTACCGCATCCGCCCGCGCAAGCGGTGGCGCGAGTTCCTCGGCCTCCTCAAGGCCCTGCGGGCACGCTGGCCCGGGGGAAAAGCTGTATGTGGTGCTGGACAAGTTCTCCCCGCACAAGCACGCCAAGGTCCGCACCTGGGCGGACGACAACGACGTTGAGCTGATCTTCCTGCCGACCTACGGCTCCTGGCTGAACTTGATCGAGGCCGAGTTCGCGGCCCTGCGCTACTGCGCGCTCAACGGCACTGACCAGCCGCGGTCGGCGAACAGCCGGCCCGGCCGGTGCCGCGGTCGCCCACGAAGTCCTCGGATGCGAGGGATCGCATCCAGCAGGGGCGTCAGCTGGGTGACGTCATGCCTGTTTCCACCGGTCAGTGAGACGGCGAGGGGTGTGCCATGGCGGTCGACGATCAGGTGGTGCTCGCTGCCCGGCCGGGCACGGTCGACCGGCGAAGGTCCGGTGTGAGCCCCCCTTCAGGGCCCGGACGTGCGAGCCGTCGATGGCGGCGTCCTCCATGTCCAGCAGACCTGCCTTGCGCAGCTCGGCCGGGAGGGCCTCGTGCAGGCGGGGCCAGACGCCGGCTTCGGTCCAGTCCCGCAGCCGACGCCAGGCCGTCACCCCACTGCACCCGGTCTGCTCGGCGGGCACGTCTCTCCAGCTCACGTTCTTGCGCAGCACGTAAACGATGCCCCGCAGGGCCGCACGATCGTCCGCCGACAGACGCCCGGGATACCGATGACGCCGCGGAGCCCGGGGCGGCAGCAGCGGAGCGATGCGTTCCCACAGGTCATCAGGTACAAGATCATCCGACACCCGCACCACTCTGTCGTCACCAGACCCGATCGCCAAGCCCTCACGCCGAACTCATTCTGAAACGATCAGTAAGGCCCACTGGCGGGAATCTCCTCTTGCGCTTCCGAACGGGGATTATGGGCGGCATGGAACATTTTGCGCCGGTGAGCGTCCTTGCTCTCCGTCCTGCCCTTCCGCATCCGCAGGCGATCATGAAGGGGGCGGCCATACGTCCTTTGATCGACGGCCGGGACGTGCTGGAGGAAATGCATCCGGACGGCGATTCAAGCTGCTACCAGCAGAAGTGGCTCGGTTCACCGGAGACGTGGCCGCTGTGGGCCTCTCGCGAACCTCGCCGTGTCGAACTGTCGAACAATGACTGCGACACCGGTTGCTGTGGGGGAGTGTTCGTCACCATCCAGCGTCGTGGCGGTCACGTCGAGTGGATGAGCTGGGAGAACACCAACGACATCCGTGTCCCCATCCCTCCTGAGGTCCGCTTCGACGCCGCGCAGTACGACGCCGAACTGGCTCGGGTCGTAGCTGACCACAGCTGGGAGGCGCCCGTGGATACGGCGGCCCGTCTACTGGCCCACCGGATCGTCGCCACCGGCTGGTACAAGCGGTGGGACTGTCAGCCGTCCTTGCACGGCATCCGTGTTCAAGAGCGGGGAGAGTCTGCTGCAGTAGTTATGCCCTTCGTCGCCGGCCAGTTCGAGGGAAGCGGTACGTTCCACTGTCGCGTTATGTCCGTTTCTGCGCAGGAGTCCGTCGAGGAACAGGTACGGCGCTTCGTCGAGCAGATCACAGCCACCGACCCCCGCGAGAGCGCTTTTCGGCAGGTGAATTCTTCTTTCAGACCAATGTGCTTGTGCGCGAGGCCCAGTGCTTGACGCCTGCCTGGGCGGTGAGTTGCAGCGTGGTGAGAGTCCCAGTGGACCGGGTTGGACGGCTGTCAAGCAGCTGCTGGATCGCTGTGGTGATGGCGTCGCGTTCGGCGTCGCGGCCAGGGGCCATCGTGGGGTTCTCCGGTGTGGTCGTGGGCGGTGACGATGCGTTCCACGCGGTCGAGCTCATGCTATTCGCGGGCATGTCGGAAGGCAGGTCCAGCGGGTCATTGACGAGCGGCCCTAGCCGCTTGACCTGGACGTATCCATGTTCTTTGCGATCGGGGTGTCCCGCGAGACAGAGGATTCCGACGCCGTCAGCTCGTCACGCTCACCCAGATGGACACGGGGTGTACGGTCAGCACTTTGCCCGGATGAAATCCCATGGTGTACCCCGCCGCCCGACGGGATCATGAGCTGCCGCCGTGCCGCGCCCGGGACGGCGGTCGTTCATGTGCCGCCCTGGGAGGAAACCTGTATGACCCTCGCACCGATAGTCCGACGCGTGTTCGGCGACGGCCCATTCGCCGAGATCGGAGAACCCGTTCTGGCCGTCGCTGACGAACGCTCGCGGACGGTCGCTGTGGGCGGGGACCTCGGACATGTCCAGTGGAGTGGCAGTGGGACCGCGGACTCCCCATGGACGGGGCATCGGATCGGTGTCTATCAGCAGGACGGGCTGCGGTGTCGGCACCTGGTGCGATCTTGGTACCCCGTTCGGTCTCTCGCCTTCCACCCCGTTCTTCCCCTGTTGGCCGTTGGTACGGGGCGCTACGACGGCGGCTACTCGTTTGAAGGCGAGCTGCTGCTGATCCACCTGGACTCCGGCGACGTGGTGTCCGTCCTGCAGTACCCGCGGCAGGTGATCAGCGTGGAATGGCGCAGCGAGACGGCACTTCATCTGGTCTTGGCGCCGTGTGATGACTGGGAGAATCCGCAGGCACATAAGCAGGGGCATGCCGTCGTTGTGGCTCGCTCGGACTGGGGCGCCGTCGGACAGGGGACGATCGGTGCCGAGGAGCTGGCTGCCCCCGCGGAATCGGTCGTCCAGCCGGATCACAGCGCGGAGGCCCGCCGAATCCTCGCGGACCTCGCGGCCTCGGCCGGCCGGCAGTGGTCCGTGCGCCGGCGTGTGTGGGCTGTCGAAGGTACGGAGGACGGCCGCGTGCTGGCCGCTCTGGACGGAATCCTGGCGGAGTCGTGGCTGCCGTCAGGAGACCTGCAATGGGTGGTCGAGGATGAGGAAGGCGGTCGACAGCTGGTTCTGGCCTCCGACGGCACATCGGTCTGGACCAACGCCGAACGCCACAGTCGCCGCAAGGGAAGGCGCTGGGAGAGGTCCGCGCCCCGAGTCGCCCGGATCGCCGTCGACACAGGGCAGGTGCTGGAGACCCTGAGCCCGGGCGTGTTCACGGTTCTTGTCGCAGGCGGTCAGAGGGTGATCCTGAGGCCGTTGGACGGCCGCCGCAAGCATCCCGAACGGCTGATGATGTTCGACCTGGACGGTCCGGTGAACGGTCCTGAGGTCGGCCACTTCGACCTCTTCAATCACTCGTTCGCCGTCCGTCGCGCGAGCCGCCCGTACGTCCTGGTCGGCACTGACCCGGACAAGCCGCATAGGGAAAAATGGATCACTGCCCTGGGCACCGATGGGACATTGCGGCCGCTCTTCCCGCACTCCTGGGTACCGGCAGAGCACCATTTCGGAGGTCCCGCAGTCGAAATCGGGCAGTCCCTGGTCTATGCCGGCGCTGTCCACCACGGCCAAGGGCTTCAACCTGGTGGGGCCTACACAGTGCGGCGATCCCTGAACGGCTCAGTGCGGTGGCAGCACCGCGCCGATCATCCCGCCACCGCCCTCGACACAGACGGGGACACCGTCTACGTGGCTGACAACTCCGGCGCCCTGACGGCACTGGACGCCGAGGACGGCTCGGTGCGATGGAACACCGAGCTCGAGGTCGAAGGAGTGCCCACCACAGCGCTGTCCCTCGCTGTGGCACCTCAAGGGCACTTGCTCATCGGGACCGTCGACGGCCGGATCCTGGAGTGTCCATCGCGGCCCTGACCCCAAGAGCGAAGCCTTTTACGCGGCGGGAACGACGTGCTGCGGGGGATTACTGAGATTGAACTCGTGGTGTCGTGCGGTTGCTCAGGCGGGTCTGATGGCCAGGCCGGTCTCGGCAAGGCAGCCGTCTATCAAGTCGCTGCGGTACTGGATGTGCCGTAGGCCGCGTCGGATGCGCTGGACGAGGTGTTCGGGGGTGCTGAAGGCGACGTTGGAGAGCCAGCCGCGTCGCAGGAGGGACCAGATTCCCTAGACGGGGTTGAGATCGGGTGCGTAGGGCGGCAGGTGGTAGATGGTCAGCCAGTCCCGGGCTTCCGCCCATTCTCGCAGGTCAGCGGCTTTGTGGACGTTGAGGTTGTCCCAGACGAGCACGATCGGGCCGTCGAGCTGCTGATATGCGGCGATCAGCAGGTCTCGGTAGTCGCGCCCGGAGAAGCTCTTGCGCCCATCGCGCCGGCCGTCGTCCCGGCGTGACTGGTGGATCAGCCTGAAGCGGTGGCCGGGTTTGTAGCAGGTCAGCGCGGCGATGGATATCCGTCTGCGGGATCGGCCACGGACCCTCACCACCAGGGTCCTGCCGCGCTGCGACCAGGTCTTCGCCTGCGGCGGCGTCATGGAGAATCCGGCCTCGTCTTCAAAGACCAGCCAGGCTCCACGGGCCGCCGCGAGCCTTCCGCGCAGGGCCACACCTCCTTCACCCACCCAGCCACCGCGTCGTCCCGCTCCATGGCGCGTCGGACTGGCACCTGGCAGGACCAGCCGTTGCGGACCAGGAGCTTGCGCACGCCCTGGACCGTGTAGGTCAGATGGAAGCGCCGGCCGATCATCGTCTTCACACGACTCAGGGTCCACCGCTGGTCCTCCCAGCCGTGCGCGGCCGGCCCCTTGGTCAGCTCCGCCTCCAGCTGTGCGAACTGCCTGTGACTCAGTCGTGGTAGCGCCGCAGGCCCCTGCGACCGCAGAGCTCTCGGACCACCGTCGCTCCACGTCCGCCGCCCCCGCTGCACCGACCGGACACTGACCCGCAGGTCCTTGGCGATCGCCGCGCTGGCTTCGCCCAGGGCAAATCGCTCCGCAGCCCGCAGCCGTAACCCCTCGCGGTACTGCTGTCGTTCGGCGGTCAGACCGCCTCCTTGTGGATATCGCATGCCCCGGTGGTATCGCAGAGGACGAACAACCGTCAGCCCCTACGACACCACGAGCCGAGCCTCAATAGCCATGCACGAGCTCGTTAGCCGTCGAGGAGGAAGACCACCGCCATCACGACGTGGAGGAGGGCCAGGAGGCCGCCGCAGACGACCAGGAAGGCGCCGGCGTAGGTGTCCACCAGGTGCGTGAAGGGGGCCACCGGCACCAGCACGTCCGCCGGGTCCTCCGGCGGGTGGGCCACGGTGATCGCGGGACCGGCCTCGCCGTGCAGGAAGCCGCGGTACGTGCCGGTCGCGTCCGGGTAGACGTATCCGCCGCGGGTCATGGTGGCCCGGGTGGCGGTCACCAGGACGCCGTGTCGGTACAGCCACCGTTCCCGCCGTGCGCGGATCACCCCGTACAGGCCGATCCACAGGCCCAGCCAGGCCAGGCCGCCGACCGGGATCGTGAGGATGACCACGTCCCACTTGTCCAGCGCGCCGGCCACTACGCAGAGGACGACGAGCGCCAGCAGGTGCCACAGCGCGCCCCGCAGGATCCGGCGGTGGAACCTCGTCCGCCAGGTGGGGGCGAGCGAGCGGGCCACGGCGAACGGGGCCCCGTCGACGTCGTCGCTGTCCGTCCGGTTCGCCAGGATCGCGTTGATCCCGTCGGCGAAGGCGGTCGCCGCCACCTCGTCCACGTCGTCGAGGCGGTGGACGCGCGGTGTCGTCCCGGCCTTCGCCCGCAGCTCGATCAGGACCGAGCGCCCCTCGGCGCGTATCCGGCCCAGCCCGTCGGGGGTGAAGGTGATCTGCTCGCGCGGGAGGTCGAGGACCAGTCCGATGTCCTTAGCGGACAGGACGGCCCCGCCCCGGCCTCGGAGCACCGGGAGGGAGGAGATGAATGTCGACATGGGCATGATCGTAGAGCGGGTTTTCGCCCAGGTCAGCCCCTCGGATCCCCGTTCCCCCGGCCCTTGCTCGGGAGGAGGGCGGCGAGGGCGCCGCGATCCCCGGCCGGCGGCTCCGGGGTGCGGGGCGCGCTGGTCGTGACGAGTGCGGCGCCGTCGGGCGCCGGGGGGTCGAGAGGGGTGGAGGTGACGACCTCCGCGAAGGCGAGCGCCCCACTCTCGTCGACATCGGCGAGCAACCGCACGACACCACGAGTTCAATCTCAGTAGGCCGTTTCCTTCGGATCACACGCCGTCGACTCCGGTCGCGACCGTGCGCACCGAACTAAGGTCGGAGCTGCGGTTCATGCACAGGCGGGAAGGCCCGTCTGGATGCGGGACGCCGATCCTCCGCACAAGTTCTCCCGACCAGGCGGCGCAAGTATGCGCAGGTCATCGATCCGTGGCAAGTGAAACTAGGCGACGGGATCGGCGGAATGTCCGGCATGGGTGCATATATGGGCGGATTTCTCGAGTATCGAGCGTCGCAGGTACTGGAACAGGCTCAAGTCTCTCTCCCCGCACCGCGACAGCGCGCCATAGGACATCTCGCCCGTCATCGCCGCGTGGACGTGACCGCCGCCTCCCTCACCGCACACGTGCGCTCCGGGGCGTGGTGGCCGGCGCACCAGGGCGGGTACCCCTGGTCTGTCTGGGCACACGAGAGGTCATGCACGGACAACATGCGCGTCCCCCCAGCAGCAGTCTGTTCGGTCCGGCCCCCGCAGCCCGGACATCACCACCCGGCCCTACCGGCGCCAAGCACTCACGCTGCAGCCGGCCCACCGGCCGCCTGCGCCGCCGGATCCTCGCCTACCGGGCAATCGACTTCCTGTCCACGCACATCCCGGACACGTCTGGGCCCGGCGAGGAATGCCTGCTCCTCGTCCACATCCGCCAGGTCGTCGGCCGGGTCCAGTACCGGATTTGCACCCACTGCGCCCAGGGCGTCATCACCGCCGTCGACATCGACGAGCGCTTCCACAGCACCGGCCTGGGCACCCGCGCGCTCTCGCACCTGCGCTCCCGTCACCCGGGACTCGCTTGGCGCAGCACCCTGCGCAAGCGCACCACCCGAGATCTCCTGCTCCGGATGCGCATTCCCACGACCACCTCTGCCGCGCCATGTGCCCACGCCCACCAGACACCGTCGTACTCGGGCTCGATACTCGCCAACGGCTGAGCCCACGACCCGTTCAGCGGCTACAGCATCCGGTGGAAAGCACCCCCGTTGCACCGGCGCTGCTCAGAAGCGACCTTCGGCACACGAACGGCGGATCTCCTCCAGCGACTGGCGTGCGCGACAGCCAACAGCTCCTCGAGGAGCTCCGCCGTGTGCCGGCCCAGGCGGGGTCGACGAACCAGGAGCCGCCGCAGGGGGCTTGAGCCTGCACCCGCGCGGAGGCGAGAGGGTGCTGCTGAAGTGACGGCCGCAGGGCATTGTGCGCGCCTTCTCACGCCTCGGACACGAGGACGATCTGGAACGGCGCACGGCACTGCCCGGACTGCACCAGCCACCAGACAGCGCACTGGCCGCAATCCTGGAAGCGGCCGGCTTCCACACCAGAGTCGTCGAACCCGGCCGGCTGCTGGTGTCCCAGCCTGGCCGGAGTGCTGGGGAGCCCAAGGCCGGAGCGGCACCCAGCCTGCCACGCCCCCCTTCTCACAGCTGAGCCAGAGCGAACGCCGACAAGAACCCGACCACGGTGACCAGTCCCGTCAAAAGGTGCACCCTGCTGTACGCCTCGGGGATCATCGTGTCGGCGATCATCGCCAGGATCGCCCCGCCCGCCACCGCGGTGATCGTCGCCATGACCGTCTCGGACGTCCCGCCCAGCAGCGCGTACCCGGCCAGCGCGGCCACGCCGCTGATGACGGCGATGCTTCCCCACAGCGTGGACACGTACCTGAGGCTGCGCCCGGCGCTGCGCATGCCAGCGGCACTTGCCAGGCCCTCGGGCAGGTTGCTGATGAATACCGCCCCCACCGTCGCCACCCCCGGATGCCCCCCTCCCAGCAGACTGGTGCCGATGACGACGGACTCCGGGATCCCGTCCAGCAGTGCCCCCAACGCAATGGCGTTGCCCGACCCTGGAGCCTCGGCCTCTGACGGCTGCTGTTCGCCGGAGCGCTTACGGTGCTGGGCACCACGCCGCGCCAGCAGGGTGTTGGCCCCGGAGTACACGGCCGCACCGCCGACCGCCCCGGCCACCACGGGCGCCATGCCGGAGCGTTCGTACGCCTCAGCGATCAGTTCGAACGACACCGCGGCCATCAGCACACCGCTGCCGAAGGCCATGACCAGCGCGATCAGCCGGGGCGGGACCCGCACCAGCGAGCCGAGCGCCGCCCCCACCAGCAGCGCCACACCCGCGAACAAACCCCACCCGCCCGCAACCAGCGCTCCATTCACAACCGCCCCTTCCCTTCTCCGAACAGATGCGGCCCCTCCTACCCGCCAAGTCAGAGAACAACGGATGACCGCCGCCCTGCGGCCTCCTCGCGGGCTATCACCCGTAGTGGGGGCCTCCGCTCAGCCTGTGGCGGATATCCGCGGGGAGCCGGCGACGTGCGGCGCCTTGCTCATACCCGCGCCCTGGAGCAGGCAGTGCGCGTCCAGCAGGCATAGGTGAGGCGTGGCAGGGCAGCCGGGGGGCGAAGGGGCCGGGTCGACTGTGTCCCTTGATGCCGTCCTGCGACGTCAAGAGCCTGTAAGGGGTGAGAAGGTGAAGGGCTTCCGCAGCTTCATCCTGCGCGGCAACGTCGTCGACCTGGCCGTCGGCATCGTCATCGGAGCGGCGTTCACCGCCGTCGTCAACGGCTTCGTCGGTGCCTTCCTGACCCCGCTCGTGGGGCTGGCGACCGGCGCCACCGGCAATATGAGCCGCAAGACCTTCACCGTGGGCGCCACCGAATTCCCCTACGGGGCCTTCATCAACGCGGCGATCAGCTTCCTCCTCCTCGCCAGCGCCCTGTACTTCCTCGTCGTACTCCCGATCAACAAGCTGCACGAGCGCCTCGCTCCCCACCACGATGTCCAAGCCCCCAAACGAGACTGCCCCGAGTGCCTCAGCCCCGTCCCCGCCCAGGCCCGACGTTGCGCCTCCTGCACCGTCCCCCTGCCTGCGATGCCCGCCCAAGCCGGGGAGACCACTCAGCGCGCCGGGTGACCGGCCTCAACAGACCGATCCGTGACCACCGGACAGCCTCATGGCACCGTCATCGCGACGAGCGCGCTCAACCGCCTGCTGTTGCAGCCCGTTCGGAGCCACCGCGATCGTCACATCAGACCGGCGACGTATTCCCTCGTCCAACCCCTGTAGGCGGCGAGCCGCGAACTCTGTCCGTTCCCGATTACGGAAGCGATAACTTTCGGTCAGGTTTCCGTTCCTCCCGCGGTCGGGGCTTCCGCATGTCCGGAGGGGGCAGGCGCTTCTCACAGGGAGAACGCCTCTGCAGAGGAGGAACCATGGCCTCACCTGTACTGGAACAAGACCTGCCCCCGTCACCGAAGCCGCAGCGTCTGCCCGGGACGCAACCCGCACCTTCCTCGACCGGGCCACCCGGGTCCGGCCGCCCGCGGAGCCTGGCGCTGTGGACCTGGTGCTGCTGGTCGTGAGCGAGCTGGTCGGCAACGCCATCCGCCATACCAGCGCCCCCTGGAGCCTTCACCTGGCGCTGCGCGACGACGCGATCGACATACTTGTCACCGACACAAGCCCCTACGCGCCGCAGCCCCGCCCACCCCACACGGACGGAACCGGTGGCTGGGGCTACCTGCTGGTCAGTCACCTCACAACCGACCTGCACATCGAACCGACACCCGCCGGCGGCAAGACAACCTGCGCCCGCATCCCCTGGTAGACACATACCGTCACCCAGGCCGTAGCCCACCGACGGCGGCTGCTGATGACCACGCAGCAGCCAGAGTTCGTGTCCAATGCTCTGCTCGTGGGCAGCATGTGACGGCTTCCCCGACCCGAAGGGCGGGCTGGCCGGACGCTGGAGGAGATGGGCATGGACGGGCATCGTGTGGTGGTGCTGCCCGACGAGGACGGCCTGCGGGTCATTGTGTGCCGGGGCGAGTTCGACCTGGACACCCGCGCCCCCTCATCGCCGCCGGCGAGGCGGCCATGGCCGATCCGGCCGTCCGACGCATCATCCTCGACATGTCGAGCGTGACCTTCGCCGACTCCTCACTGCTCAACGTCCTGCTGAGCATCCGCTGCAGCGGCCGCCTCGTCCTGGCCGGCCCGCTGCCAGATCAGCTCGACCGGCTCTTTGAGATGACCGGCGCACAAACCATCCTGACCGTCACCAACAGTCTCGCCGCTGCACGCGAGATCCCCTTCAGCTGACGCCGGCTGGCCCTGCTGGCGGCTGCGCTTACATGCTGCCGAAGGACCGAAAAAGGTCACATAGGCGCGCGGGACTTTTCGTCCCATGCAACAGAAGGCGCGCGGGTTCGCGGATTCCTGCGCGTCGGTGCACTCGTCCGTCTGCCCATCGTGTCGGAGTACAGGTCGATCTGCACAGCCGCGTACACGCGAACGTGCACAGCGCGCCGCGCGGCCTGGGTCGAAGCCGGAACGGGGGATGCTGGACCGGTCAGAGTCCTGCAGCGCGACGCCGACGGTGGTGGGTGATGGTGACGGCGGCAAGGAGGGGCCCCCAGGAGACCAGCGGCAGGTAGAGGATTCCGGCGATCGTGCTGCCAAGGGGAGTCATGTCCGGATGGGGGAAGGCCCACCAGAAGGCAAACTGGGTGAGGATCAGCGTCAGCGCCCCGGCGCCTAGGCTCGCCGTCACGGTCACCGCCCGCGGGTTCGGCCGGCGCCCGCCGAGGAGGGGGACCCACCGCGGCAGCACCTCACCCCACGGCCGCACCAGCCCGAGCGTGAGCAGCGCGAGCAGCTCTCCGCCCACGGTCAGCCCGACCACGTACACCGCACCCCAGTCGGTGAAACCCATCGCCTCGTACCCGGCCTCGGTGTACCCGGCGGTGAAACCGGCCGCCAGAAGCAGGCGCCAGCCCCCGGACGGCAGGGTGACCAGCGCGGCGGCGTGGGCGGCACGGACAGCCCAACGGGGCGGGGGCGGAAGCCTCGTGTCGAGTTGCGTAGTCGTCATGTGCACCATCGTCTCGGTGTGCCGTCTCCCCGGCATCGCCCCTGAGGGCCACCTCAAAGCCAGCCTCGGGATGAGCCCCGTACCTCCGTCTCCCCCGCGCGGGGGAGGGCTGTCCCCCCGTCGGCCACAAGCGCATCAATGAGGACTCCCGCCGTCGGCTCGGCAAGCACTTCGCTGTGTACGTTCGGCGGCTCTGTCGCTGATCTTGTGACGTTCAGGACCGTTCTGTCGATCGTGATCCTGCCTGCCGGCTTCTCGGTTGCTGAGCGATACTCATCCAGTGCGTACAGGTGGATTCCCTCAAGTCGTGCTCCGGTGCGCTGTCTGGAGCGGTGCGGTGCTCGTCGCTCCGCTACTCCTGGTCGGCGGCCCGGCATACGACGGGCTCATGCGCCATCTGAATCGTGAGGACGGACCGGGTCTTCTCGCCAAGGAAAGAGGCTGGGTGCACCCGGCGTATTGGGTGGTCACGAACCCTCTCGTGCTCGCCCTGACGTGGCCGACACGCCGAGGCGGTCTCTTGAGGCGTTGATGGCTGAAGCGGAGCGCACCCGATCAGTTTCTCAGCAGGATGCGGGTGCGGAGGAGGTCCGACCGCTTGAGCACGTGTTCGACGGTCTGCGGTGCTGCGTGCTGTGTTATCGCAAGGCCCACTCGACGGCCTGCGGACACTGCGGACATGACAGAGCCGTCGCGTCCCGTCGTCCCGACGGAACTCCGCTGTGTTCGTCCCTGCACACGTTACGAGGCCGACCGGGTGATCACCTGCGTCCTCTGCGACCGGGTCCGTCCGTTCGGGAGACGCAGCCTGCCACGAGCATGGCGATCACACCCAGTGTGAGGATGATGATCCTGATCCGCATACGGCGGTCCGGCGTGGGGGCCATGGTCTGGCACGGCTTTCGGTCTCCCGCCTCGGCACTCTCGCACGTGGCGGCGTGCGGCGGAGGTCGTCAGCCCCCGACGTGGATACCGGGGCGGCGTGCGGGGTCGGGTTCGTGGCTGCGGATGATCTCGCGGGTGACCGGAGCGGTGTCTCCGCGTCCCAGGAGGAAGTAGCGGACCATGTGCACCAGCGGGCTGCCCTCGGCCCAGGCGAAGTAGCAGTGCGGCTGCACCCCGGTGGCATTCCGCAGTGCCAGCAGGATGGCGGCGATGGCGTTCGGCGCGGCCGGCGCGGCCGCGCGCAGGATCCGGTAGCCGTCGACGTCGACGCCGTGGACGGTGAGAGTGTCGCTGAAGTCGGAGGGGTCGACCACGTCGATCTCCAGGAAGATGACGTCCGCGCGGCCGGGTACCGGGTTGATCCCGCGCTGTTCGCGTTCCTTGTCGCTGTACTCGGCGACGTCACCGGCCTGCCGGCGGTTGGCGATGATGTTGATGGCACCGTCATGGGCGAGGGTGTCGTCGATGAACCGGCGGGCGTCGTCGTCGAAGACGATGCGGTCGGCTCGCAGCTCGGTGGTGCGCGAGACACGCGAGATCAGCGACACGATGATGATCCCGGCGATGAAGAAGGCGGAGATGACGATTCCGTCGGGCTTGTCGACGATGTTGGCGACCAGGGCATAGAGCAGGACCGCGGTGAGCAGGCCGAAGCCGATGGTGGTGGCGCGCCGACGGTGGCGTGCGACGGAGACGGTGACGGCGAAGGCGCCGGAGACCATCATGGCGAGGATGCCGGTGGCGTAGGCGCCGGCCTGTTCGTCGACGTCGGCGTTGAAGGCGATCGTGATCGCGATGCACAGCACGGTGTAGACGATTACGACGGGGCGTACAGCGCGTCCCCATTCGGGGGCCATGCCGTAGTCGGGCAGGTAGCGGGGGACGATGTTGACCAGTCCTGCCATGGCGGAGGCTCCGGCGAACCACAGGATCAGGATGGTGCTGATGTCGTAGATGGTGCCGAACGCCTCCCCGACGTGCTCGTGGGCCAGCCACGCCAGGGCGCGGCCGTTGGCGGCTCCGCCCGGCTCGAACAGGTCGTGCGGGATGAGGAGGGTGGTGACGAAGCTCGCGGACAGCAGGTAGACGCTCATGATGAGCGCGGCGGTGGTCAGCAGGCGACGGGTGTTGCGGATCCGTGAGCGCAGCCGCTGCTCCTCATCCGCCCCCTCGGCCGCGATCAGCGGCATCATGCTCACCCCGGTCTCGAAGCCCGACAGACCCAGGACCAGCAGGGGGAAAGCCAGGAGCGCCGGGCCCATCAGGTCGCCGAAGCCGCCCCCGTCCGCGGCGAGGGCGTCGGTCCATCCTGACCAAGCCCCGGGGGTGGTGAACACATGGACCAGGCCGACGCCGATGACGACCGCGTTCAAGGCGAGGAAGACGGCGACCAGGGGGATGGCCACGCTGACCGCTTCGCTGAACCCGAGCAGGAAGACGCCTCCCAGCACCAGCAGCAGTGCCACGGTGAGGGCGACCTCGTGCCCGTGCAGCGCCGATGGGAAGAACGGGTTCTCCACCACGTGCACGGAGGCATCCGCTGTGGAGAGGGTGATCGTGATGATCCAAGAGGTGGCCACGAAGCCAAGGAGGACCAGCACGAACAGCTTGCCCCACCAAAACGGCAGCAGATCCTCCAGCATCGCCACCGACCCGGCACCGTGTGGGCTTTCCTTCGCCACCCGCCGGTACATCGGGAGCATCCCAAGCAGGGTCAGCGCCACGATCAGCAGCGTCGCCAGCGGCGAGACCGCCCCTGCGGCGAGAGCGGCGATCGCGGGCACGTAGGCGAGGCTGGAGAAGTAGTCGACGCCGGTCAGGCACATCACTTTCCACCACGGGTGTTGTTCGGTATGGCCCTCACCCGAGGCGGGTCCCACCGGCTGCACCTTGTGTCGGAGCATCCACTGCGACAGCCTGCCGGATGGCTGAGTCCGCAGAGCGGGACTGTCCACCACCTCCGGCATACCCGCCTGGTCCCCGTCTCTCATGTTCCCCATCAACCCTTTCCGGTCTGTGCAACGCACCCGTGCAACGGCCACCAGTTCCGGGCCGTACGACGATCATCGGGTATGAGTCAGCCGCCGGCGCGGACCCGCACCGAACAGACGGGCCACCTTGCCCGTGCTGCCCTTGTGCCCGGCACACCAGCCCACATCCCGGACAGGGTCCCCGATCTCAACATGCCCGCGTTTCAAGGCAGAGTGCCCGCGCAGTGAGCCGTGCCATCCGTTCAAGAACTCCGTGCTCGGAGGACACCACAGTACTTCTCGACAAGCCCCCGCCCCTCAGCGATCCTTACGCATCCTCAACACCGGGCGCCGTCCTCATCGAAGACGGACAGAGCCAGCCACCCTCGTAACAGGCCATGTCCCCCGTCCACGACCGAAGAAGGTGCAGAGAAGGTCCAGTTCCATCAGGGCCGACCCGGGTCCGGAGAGCTCGGTGGTGACCTCGCCCGCGGGCTGCGGTGCAGTGGTCGATGTAGCCGTGCTTGCCGAAGATGTCGGCGAGTGTCGGTAGGTTCCGATATTCGAGCGTGCGGAATAGAGCAATGAGGCCCATGCCTCCAGCTCGACAGGGACACGTGCCGCAGGAGGCCCAGGGGGCCGGAGCCTGCTGTCCCTGGGCTACTCGGTAGCGTCCTTCTGGTGAATCTCAACCTCTTCAACGATGTGCCTGACGGCCTGACGCGACGAGCTCGATCGTTCATCCAAGCGCACGGTGTCAGAGTCGATATCAGGCGCGTCGAGGAGCACAGACAGTGGTGGCTTGAGCGAGACACCCCAGCGGCGGTCATCGACCGGATGGTGACTTATGAGGAGCGCTGGGGCGGTTTGGTCCTACCACCCGCGTCTCAGTACGACGGCGGCCCGAGGTATCTCGAAGCGGACTCCCCAGAAGGCTCTGAATCTGAAGGTTGGTGGTTCGAGGCCGGGATGCAGCGGACCGCGGTCCCATACGGGTTCATGATCGGGCCGTCTGGCGAGTTCGGCATTCACGCAGGTCAGTGGGTGCCTCTTCATGCCACCGTCGAGGGCTGGGTGGAGTCGCTCGCGCTGACCCACCACGCGTCCATGTGTGCGAAGCGGATCACCAAGGTCACCGGCGACGACGTCAATGGCATCGTGCTGGACGGGTTCGAGCCGGTGCGCGAAGTGATGGGCCTGGCCGACGCCTGGTGGCGAGGAGCCGACTCACTGGTGGCGGTCTATACAGGTGAGGCCGAGGCCCTCTCCTTTCCGCGGGGCCGCACTGCGTTGATCTATTCCGGCTTGGATGAGTGGGGCCTGCGAGGAGGCGTCACGGACAGCGACAGCTGAGGGTCACCAAGCGTTCGCGGGCCGCCTGTTTCGAGCAATGCTCGACGCCACCGGAATCGAGCTCCTGGCGTGCAGTGGCCTCAACCACGAAGCACCTTCAAGGCGGGCGTTCAGAAGCTCCAACTGTAGAGGCCGCCACCTGTGTTCACCGCAGAGGCCGCGAGCCGGGCAACTACCTGCAGGACCGCCAATAGATCATCTTCGGTCATGTCGTCCCCGTCCTCGGACCACAGCCGCGCGGTCCAGCGGCCTGCGAGCTCTTCAAGCTCGGCAGAGCTCGCGTTGGCCAGCGCTCGGGTCAGCCGCCTCGGCAGAGCGAACACCTCAACGCCATCGTTCAATGGGGCGGTGACCCACTCCGGCCACGGCCGCCACGCATGGAGTTGCTCAAGCGCCGGGGCCTCGGCCGAAGGCTCCTCGAAGTACATGTCCCACTCGGCGATGGCACTGTCCGGTTCAATGGAACGGCAGGTCACTGACTCAAAGTCCTCACCAGGTCCCTGCAGGCGCGTCGCAGCGGCAGTTTCGTCGTGGGGGGCAAGGAAGAACACTATGTCGTGGGCCATCTGAGCATGATGGCGGCCCGCCGAGCCGACGCGAGTGACAAATATCGTGGCCACGTGACCGCTGTCTCGACCAGTCACACACGCTCGTCGGTGTGGAATGGCGCGTCAGGCGCTGTCAGTCGACCACGGCAGACTGATCGCATGACCGCATCTCGCAACCTCGCTCGTCACGCCCATGCCGATCTCGCTTGGGTGCAGTCGATGGGTGGCCCCTTGATCGTTGTCCCGGTCTCTGCGCTGGACCAGTGGGGCGGATGCACGGAAGACGGAGTCATCGTCGGCGGAACCGATGTGCCCGACGACTACGACCGTGCCTGTGATGTGGAGGGCTGGGCTGGGATCGTCGCGGTCGGCACCGAGGGGTCCGGGTTGGTACTGGCCGACGAGCCCGCCACGACCTGCTACCTCTCTGAGCAGAACGTCTTCCTGCGATGGCTTGCCGCCGACTCTGATGCCGAGCTGCTTGAAGCTGCCAAGGCCGTCATGGAGGACCCCGCAACCGACTGGGAAGACTGTGGTGTCTGGGAGACCGATGGGGCAGCGGTTCTCTTGGAATCCGCTGTAGCCGGAGCTGACCTGGCCGTGGAGTACCCGGATCAGGGGGGCTTGCCGGAGCAGGCCCAAGTTTCCGTGCCGGCGGGACGCTGGAGCGTTCGCGCATTTCACAAGACGGGCGACTTTCCGTGGGCGGGGATCGTCCAGCTCCTTCCTGCGTAATAGGTCTCAGCTGTCTGATCGGCGGGCCACCTCGGCTGCGTATGCGGACCTGAGGGCCCCGGCGGCCCAGCGTTCGGCAGCTGTGGGGCTGATGCCGAGCAGACGCTGAAGGACTGCTGGCGGCATCTGTGTGCAGAGATCAAGCAGGGCCACGCATCGTCCGGCTTCGGTAGGGAGTCCGATCTTGCGGAGGCGCCGGCTGAGTTGTTTGCTGCCCAGCGGCTTGCCGGGCCTCTGAGTCGGAAAGAGCCAGGGTGCGTTGAGGTTGTTCGACATCACGGTGTGCTGGTGATCGTTGGCGATGTCGACGAGCTGGAGGACCAGGCCGTCGAGGGGTGGTGGCAGCCTCAGGGGAGTCCGGTTGAGGCGGAGGGCGACGCCGTTCTCGTCATGGATGACGTGTGCCGTGGTCAGTCGGCAGGTTCTCGCGGGGGAGCAGGCGCGGCGAGTGCGCAGTCGGCGGGTGGGACCGGGGCGGACGGCGCCGACGCCCGCTACCGGCCCCTGCCCAACCCGTTGACCGGCGGGTGAGCGGTCACGGCAAGGCCCCCGGGGTGGGTTCCCGGGGGCCTCGGCGGTGGGGTGGGGTCAGCCCGGCAGCGGGCGGTCCCGCTGGACGACGGCGTCGGTGTGCGCCGAGCCGTCGGCGACGCTGATCACCCGGTAGCCGCCCTTGTGGAAGACCCAGTACCAGTTCTGGGCGTTGCCCGGCTGCCGGCCCGGCACGGGCTGGACGGAGTCGACATGCTCCACCCCGGCGAGGGACGGCCACATGCCGAGCCCGCTGTCGTCCGTCTCGCGGCGGTCCCGGTAACCCCCGGCCTGCAGGGAGATGATCCGGTACCGCTGGCCCGCGGGCGTGGTGTGGAACATCCAGTAGTGGTACCGGCCGTCACCCCCGGGCTGCTTGTCGGGGATCGGCAGCACCGCATCGACATGGGTGACGGGGTCGGGCGCGGCGTCGAACGAGCTCCACTGGCTCAGCGGCCGCGCCCGGTTGCCGTCCACCCTGACCCGGACGGGCTCCTGTCCGTCGACGAGGACGTACCGGTAGCGCTGCCTGCCGTCGTCGCCCGTGAAGAACAGCCAGTGGCCGGACTCCCCGCCCACCTCCTGCCGGCCCGGGACGGGCCAGGCGGCGTCGACTCGCTTGATGTCGTGCAGGTCGTCCCAGAAGGACAGCGGCCGCCCGCCCGAGCCTTCGAGCGCGAGGGTGGCGTCGCCACCGCCGACCGAGGAGCTGAGCGGGACAGCCCTGCCGCCCTGGAAGGCGAGGTAGCGGCCCGGGTGCCCGGGCTGGGGGACCACCGCGTCGACCGGCCGCGCCTGGGGATCCGGCACGGGCGTGACCGACCCGCCGCCCTCCAGGCGCCCCTGGGCGAGACCGCGCAGGGTGCTCAGGGAGGGGTTGAAGGCGTACACCGCGCCCTCGGTCCTCACGAACGGACGGAACCCGAGCGTCGTGGTCTGCCGCTCACCCGCTGCGTTACGGCTCTCGAAGCTGACCTGGCCATCGTTCACATCGGACAGCTGCCCGCTCACCATGGGATCGGGACCCGGCCGGTGCGGGCGGTCGTGCGGGAAGTCGGGGTCGTTGACCCAGTCGGCCTGGATGAACTCGAACTGCCGCACCAGGTCGGCCTGGTAGCAGACGAAGACGAGCCCCCGGGGGTCGTCGGCGCCGCTTCCCTCGCCCTGGGTGGGGTTGAAGGGCCGCCCGTAGGGGATGCCCCGGCGGATGATGCGCCGCTCGTCCATGAACTTCTCGTCGACGAGCTCGCCCTCGTCGACCAGTCCGTCGCGCGGGTTGGTCTTGCGCAGGTGGGAGAAGAGCGGGGTGACCAGACCGTCGGGGTCGTCCTTGAA
Organism: Streptomyces sp. TLI_105; assembly: GCF_900105415.1. Classification (GTDB taxonomy): domain Bacteria; phylum Actinomycetota; class Actinomycetes; order Streptomycetales; family Streptomycetaceae; genus Streptomyces. Next base: position 8,565,801 of record NZ_FNSM01000001.1, read on the forward strand.
GGTGATGTCGTTGTCCGGCTCGGGCTCCGGCTTCCCGGCCGGCTTCATCGGGCAGTTGGCGACCGACGCGCCGGACGGCCAGCGGCCCACCAGACGGGCGGCGAGCCACTCCTGGGTGGTCCGGTCGTCGACCGCCTTGGCGGCCTTGAGCCGCTTGAGCTCGACGCCGACCTGCGCCCACCAGCCCGGCACGTCCTGGTGGAGGCGACGCAGGACCTGGAAGGAGCCGTTGCGCATCCAGGGCGGGACACCGGCGGGCCGCTTGCCGTCACCGGTGGCGTCGACGACGAACTTGTCGGCCGAGATCAGCCGGGTGCCGGGGTGGCCCAGCACATAGCCGGGGCGGGCCGGGTCCTCCTCCTCGAAGCCGCGCACGCCCGGCTCACTGACGCCGTCCTTGAAGCCGAAGTGCTCCTTGCCCGCGGAGTCGCCGGGCAGGGTGGTCCCGTCCTGCTGGAAGACCACGACGGCCCCGGCGCGGGAAGCCGCCTCACGCTGCCGGTCCAGCTCGTTCCGGAGGTCGTCCTCGGTGTCGCAGGCGATCGTCAGGACGGCGTGCACGACGCGGGAGTGGTCGTAGCCGAACAGCCAGCCCTTCGGGTCGCTGTCGTCGGTGTCGCCGAGGGCCAGTGCCCGATCGGACGCGCCCTGGACGAACGCCTCGACCGTGCTCCCGCCGGGCACGGAGTCGAAGATCTTCTCCTTGCCGGTGAAGAACTGGAGTCCGGGATGGGTGAGCGCGAGTCCCAGCCAGGTGGCCTTGAGGTGCTGGGGGTCGTCGCCCATCGAGTTGCGCCGGGCCTCGCTGAACCGGGCGTTGAATTCGGCGACCTGCCGGGTGGTGGCGATCTGCGGGACGAGGACCTCCAGCCAGGAGCGGGCGGCGGTGACGTCGCCGAACTGGAGGAGGAGCAAGGACATGTTGTCCTTCTTGAAACCGGCCAGGATGTCGCCCTGGATCTCGGTGCTGTCGCGCAGCGTGAGCTGAGCGGGCATGAGTCTCCCTGAGGGTGTCGGGGACGGACGGGGTCAGGCGCGGTCAGGCGCCCGGGCGCAGCTGCACCCACTGGGCGGTGCTGGGCACGCCCTCGTCGTCGAGCAGGAACAGCAGGTAGTAGCCGGGGGGCGCTTCCTCGGCCGAGGCGGGGGTGCGCAGCACGAGCTTGTTGCCGGCGCGGCTGGTGATGGGCAGTTCGAGCCGGCGCTGGCTGGTGTCCACCGAGTGGGTGGAGGTGATGGGGGCCATCAGGACGGCCCGGCTGACCCGGTCCGGAGTGCTGGTGCTGACCCGCAGGTTGGCGGCGTACCCCTGCGGGGCGGTGGGGACGCCGGACAGGGCCGGCCGGTCGCCCTGGTGCAGGTAGGCCGGCTCGTAGATCTCGATCGTGCCGTTCATGTCGGACTTCACGTCCGGATCGTTGGCGATCTGCTGGAGCTCGTCGCCGGTGACCATGATGCGGCCGTCGGGCAGCAGCACCGCGTTGGAGTGGTAGGCGCGCGGCAGCCGCTGGACGGGGCCGAGGCGCCACTGGCCACTGCTGTCGCGCAGCTCGATCTGCCGGTACTTCTCGTCGGCGTTGGGGTTGTACGGACCGTTGCCGTAGTCGCGGATGTCGTAGCCTCCGTTGACGGTGAACAGCGTGCCGTCGGGCAGGATCAGCGTGTCGTCCTGGGTGCGGCCGAAGGCGCGCGGGGTGTCCTTGGTCCAGCGGCCGCCGGAGAACTTGTAGGTGTTGGGGTCGTTGCGGTTGCCGCCCAGGATCAGGACGGAGTCCGGGCCGTTGACGCCGTTGGGCAGGGCGACGGCGGAGCCGTAGTTGCGCATGCCGCCGTCGGGCCGGTTGGTGAGCTTGCGGCTGGTCTGCTGCTTCGGGTCGAAGACGTACTGCTCGTCGTAGTTGCGCCCGAACCCGTAGATCAGGCCGTCGCGCAGCGAGAACAGATGCGGGTAGTCGACCGTGAACTCGGCCTTGACGGGCCACCTGTCGAGCGACTGGCCCCGGGGCCTGGCCGACGGGTCCAGGGAGACGGCCGTGCCCTTGGCCGGGAAGCGCTCGATGCTCTTGGACAGCACGCCCCATCCGACGTCGCCGTGGCCGGAGGTGATGAACTGCCGGCCGTCGGCGCCGGTGACCACGGTCGGGTACCAGCGGCCCTCCGCCATGTCCTGCTGCTGGAGCCAGGCCTCCTTCCACGGGTCGAAGACCAGCGCGAGGTGCGCGCCGGAGCCGTGGTTGCCGCCGAGGTTGCCGCCGAAGACGCCCACCATGCCGTTGGGCAGGTAGGAGTGCCCGGCGCAGAAGATCGGCGCGGGCCGCGGCTCGTCCGTGCCGTCGTCCACCTCGACGACGGGCGGCGGTACGGCCTTGAAGGCGGAGGCCTTCGTGCCCTTCTCCGGGTCCCAGACGTAGGCGCGTCCGGCGTTGGCGGCGCCGATGACGTCGGTGGGCGCGGTCTCCTTGTTCGGGCTGTCCTCGACAGGCTCGAAGGAGAACAGCAGGACCTTGCCCGTGGGCAGCAGAGCGACATGGTCACCGAAGTCGGGGCTGGGGAAGTACTCGGTGAACTTGCCCCAGCTCTCGGCGTCGAACGCCGAGTTGATCTCCCTCTGGGACTCGGTCAGCCGCTTGAGGCTGCGGGTCCGCATGGGCTGCGAGTAGCCGTGGTCCATGGCCCGCATGCCGATGCGGTCGCGGGCCAGCTGTTCGGCGGCGTCCTGGCCGAGGGCTTGCACCTCGGCGGGGCGCACCTCGGCGCGGACCTGTTCGTCGGTGATGCGGATGCCGCCCGACCGGACGGGGGACTCGTGCGCCGGGGAGGGCTTCGAGCGGGCGGACGGGACGGAGGCGCCGGCGGGCGCGGTGGCGGACAGCGCGATCGCGGCACAGCCGACCGCGAGTGCCCATTTCCCTCTGCGGGACATCAGGCTCCTTAAGAGCGCATGGCAGCCACCCGGACAGAGCAGGGTGACCACGTAGGGTGACTGAACGAGGTGAGTAGATCACACAACGTAGCGATTTGGGGGCTGGTGTCCGAGCGGAACGATTCAGCATGGCCCGTTGGTGTGTCACTCTGCGTGTCCGCAGGGGCGTGGAGCGGCGCGCTGCTAGCAATGGGCCGACTCCCCTTCCCCTGCTCCAAGGAGGACCACTGCCATGCGCACGACTCGGGCCGCTCTCGCGGCCGTCGCGAGTTCCGCGACCCTGCTCGGCCTCTGCGCCGCCCCGGCCGCGGCGGACCCGCCCCAGCCGCCGCGCCACATCACCGGCAAGGTGATCCGCGGCGGCGCCGATGGCCGCCCCCACGAGCTGTTCTGTCCCGCGCCCTTCCAGGCCTACAGCGGCGGCTTCACCATCAAGGCCCGCAAGGACGCCCGCTTCATCGAGGAACCCGCCGACCTCCTGGAGAGCCGCCCCAACGACACCGCGACCGGCTGGATCGTCGCCGTACGCAAGGGCCAGCTCCTGCCGTCACCGCACCACCCCCGCGCGCACCCGCGGATCGAGCCGGCCGACCTGGTCGTCCACGTCGTGTGCACACAGGACATGCCGACGCACGGCATGTGACCGCCCCCACCGCGGGACCGCCGGCGCCTCTTCCCGCGCCGGCGGTCCCGCGGTGCTGAACTGCCCTGGCCGGTGTGCTGCGCGATGTGACTGCTGTTCGATACGTGACCCCGCTGCGGTCCGGCGGCTCCGTGCCCGCAGTTGTGGAGGCCGACGACCTGGGCACGTACGTCGTGAAGTTGTCTACCTGGTGGCGCTGACCTGCATCGATGCGGCGGCACGCGCCCCTGACCTGGGCGGATGAGTCTTTCAGCGTCTTTCAGGGTTGTGCTGCGTTGCGCGGTCGATTCTCCCCACACGCTCCCCAGAGCCGTCGATACTCCCCAAATTCTCCCCAGGAGGAGCTCCTGCGGCGGGCTGAGTGGCGCGGAGGTCAGCCCATAGCAAGCACCTCCTTGAGTACGGTGAGTGACTGCCCGGCGGGGCCAGCAGAAGCCTGGCCCCGCCGGGCCTCATCACAGCACCCTGCATGGGCCCCGAATCCGGCCACGAACAGCCAAATGCCGATGTGGAGGCCATGAGCGCGGCCGCCGCGCAGCTGAAGGGACGCTGCCCCAAACTTTGGGGCAGCGACAGGAGACGGCTCCGCGGGCCCGCCCCGGGTGGCGCGTCCGCCGGTGGCCCGCCGCCGCGTGGGGCACACCACCCGAGGCCGGGTTGGCCGAGCTCGACACGGCCTGGCAGCGCCGTTTCACCCACGCCTGAACCTGTGCTTCTCCCACCAGCGGGCCGCGACAGGTTTTCCTGCGGTATGGCACCAGCGGCGGGGTCGCCGTCGTCGCCCTATTGGACCCGTCGCATGAATGCGGACGGCATGTCTCCAGCGGCCCTCTTCCACAGCCGTGTCTCCGCCGATCTCGGCCACCTGCTCGGGCTCAACGAGCCTGATCACCAGCGTCTCTCGCCCCCATCCGGCGGAGAACGTCCACCTCGCCAGGCGTGCTCGGGGGCAACTGGCTACGAGGCCGGACTCCACCTACGGGGCGACGTCATCTAGCTGCGCAGCCTCCCCGCCACCCCATAACTCAGACTCAGAACAAGCCAGTGCTACGAGACTGTGGTGATCTTCAGGGATAGGTTCGGCGCCCAGGGAGCTTCAACGATCTGAGCGCGAACCAGTCTGCCCTTGTCTGTGATCACACAGATCGAGTTGCCTGCGATGATTCCGGCCTCCTCCACTGCATTCGAGTGCATGAGGATCCGTTCGATTCCACCCGCATTCGCGGCAGCCTCGCAGGCTTCCTTGCTGAACCGTTGACGCTTCGAGAGGACGCCGGCGTGGCTGTCTCGCGCCGTCCCAAATTCTACCGGGGAGCAGGCGTACCAGTTTAGGTCGGCTGGTGCGGCTGCGTCCTCGGCGTCGGGCTCGGCCCTGTCGACTCGGGTGACGAATGGGTACGAGTCAAAGTCGATGTGGCTGGCGTAGTCGCATGTGCTATCGCCGTTGAGGCGGAGAGGTAGCGGCTCGCCCGGGAAGGGCTTTGCTGGGTCGATGCTCGGCTCGGGGCTCTCCGCATCGGCTGAGGTTGAACGCGCCGGAGGCGATGGCGCGGAAGCTGTGGGCTTCGCGGCGTGACTGGTGACCGTGGCCGAGGGCTTCGCATCTTCCTTCTTGTCGTCATCATCAGAGGTGGCGACGAGGAAGATGCCAGCGATCACAGCTGCCGACAGAGCGCCCCCGAGTCCGATCAAAGCTGACTTGTGCGAGGCGCGGGCGCCGATGTGAGCCGCTGTGATCACCGGGTCGACAAGTCGTGCCGCAGGTGGGTGCTGATTCGGCCTGGGCGGCTCCTGGGCAGGCGAAGGCGGAGTGTTCGTGTCGTTCGGGTTGTCGGCTGCCATCGGCTCCCCCGGTCTAGAGCGTGTCCTACCGTTCAAGCGGGCCGGATCTGATCATTCGTAGGATCAGGGAAGCCCAGGGGTTCCGGGTATGGCTGTGAGCGTGTCGCCGTCTGATGGCTCAAGAGACTTGGCCACCCGGAGCCCCGCGACGACTCGACCGCTAATTGGGATACGCGACTTGATCGCTTCGTAGGACAGCGCCGGCGAGGTCGTCTGCTGGGAGTCACGCGACGACGAGCTGGCGGAGGTGACCGTGCCCCAGATATGGGCCGGAGTGGACATCGGCAAGGAACACCACCACTGCGTGGTGATCGACGCCCAGGGAAACCGGCTCCTGTCGCGCCGGGTCCTGAACGACGAGACGGTCCTGCTGGAGCTGATTGCCGACGTGCTCGCACTCTCCGAGGACGTCCTGTGGGCGGTGGACATCAATCACGGCGGCGCGGCCCTGCTGATCGGACTGCTACTCGATCACGGCCAGCCGATGGCCTACCTCACCGGCCTGGCGGTGCACCAGGCATCCGCCGGCTACCGGGGCCAGGGGAAGACGGACGCAAAGGACGCCTTCGTCATCGCTGATCAGGCCCGGATGCGCAACGACCTCGGCCGCCTGCGGCCCGGCGACGAGATCGCGGTCGACCTGCGCACCCTGACCCGACGCCGCACCGACCTGGTTTGCGACCGCACCCGCCAGATCAACCGCCTGCGGGCCCAACTCCTGGAGATTTTTCCGGCGTTGGAGCGAACCCTGACAGTGACAAACAGGGGCCCGATCATGCTCCTGACCGCTTACCAGACCCCGGCCGCGATCCGCCGCAGCGGCGTCAAGCGCATCGAGACCTGGCTCAGGAACCGCAAGGTCAGGAACGCCGCGGCCATCGCCGCCACCGCTGTCGAGGCAGCTGTTGGGCAGCAGGCGTCCCTGCCCGGCGAGAAGCTGGCCGCCGCCATGGTGGCCCGCCTCGCGAAGGCGATCATCGCCCTCGACGAGGAGATCGCTGAGCTCGACGCCCTCATCGAGGCCCGCTTCCGCGAGCACCCGCATGCTGAGATCATCCGCAGCATGCCCGGCATGGGCACCTTGCTCGGCGCCGAGTTCATCGCCGCGACGGGTGGCGACATGGCCGCGTTCGGCACTCCGGACCGCCTGGCCGGCTTCGCCGGCCTGGCCCCGGTCCCACGGGACTCTGGACGCGTCAGCGGCAACATGCGTCGTCCCCACCGTTACCACCGCGGCCTCCTGCGGGCCTTCTACCTCTCCTCCATGGCCAGCATCAAATCGTGCCCCGCGTCGAGGGTCTACTACCAGCGCAAGCGCCACGAGGGGAAGGGCCACAAGCAAGCCGTACTCGCCCTGGCCCGTCGACGGGCCAACGTCCTCTGGGCAATGATCCGTGACGGAGCGTTCTATCAACCGGCACCGTCAGTCACTCTGGCGGCTTGACTTCCTCATTGGGAAGTCTCTTTGATCGGATGGTCAGTTGATCGGATGTGTCTGTCCGATTAGTGATCACTGATGCGATGTGGGACCGGATCGAGCCGCTGATGCCGGCCGATCCGGTTCGCGGGCGGCGGTGGGCAGACCACCGCCGAACCTTGGAGGCCATCGCGTGGAAGTACCGCACCTGCCCGCCCTGGCGGGACCTGCCGGATGAGCTCGGCTCGTTCCAGACCGCTCACAAACGGCTGATCAGGTGGGCTTTGGACGGAACCTGGGAACGGATCCTTGCCGCGGTGCTGGCAGCGGCCGAGGGCGCTGATGACATCGGCTGGACCGTGTCGGTGGACTCCACCGTCTGCCGGGCCCACCAGCACGCCGCCGGAGCCAGGAAAAAGGGGCTCTAGACCGGGCCGAACCCGACGACCACGCACTCGGACGCTCCCGCGGCGGCCTGAGCACGAAGGTCCACCTCGCCAGCGACAGCCGCGCACGGCCCTTGGCCCTCCGCGTCACTGCAGGCCAGGCGGGCGACGCCCCGGCCTTTGAGACCGTCATGGCCGCCATCCGTGTTCCGCGAAGCGGCCCCGGAAGACCAAGGACCCGGCCCGATGCCGTCCTGGCGGACCGCGCGTATTCATCCCGCGCGATCCGTAATCACCTCCGCCGACGCGGGATCCGCGCTGCCATTCCCCAGCCGTCCGACCAGATCGGCCACCGATTGCGGCGAGGCAGTGCCGGAGGCCGACCGCCCGCCTTCGACACCGAGACGTACAAGCAGCGCAACGCGGTCGAGCGCTGCATCAACCGGCTCAAGCAATGGCGCGGCCTCGCCATGCGAACAGACAAACTCGCCATCGCTTACCAGGCCGCACTCCATCTCGCCGCCATCCTCATCTGGGCCCGTAGGTGGCCCACGTGAGAAGCTCTAGGACTGATCGCCGCCGAGGGCGTGTTCTTTGAGGAACGCGCCCGCGTGGGCCGCTGTTTCCTCTGCGGTCGCGTACGGCGCCGCCATCGGCGGCCGTGCCGGATGCTCCATCAGCGCCTCGACCAGTCCAGCAGCCCCAGCCACCAGAAGGCGACTGCACCAGCTCAGCAGTCCCTCCGAACAGCGTAAGCGCGCTCTTGCCTACTGTCGCGGATGCTGGTCGGCTGACCGCATCGGGCCATTTCTTGCGGGCCCCCTGCCGGGTGATGCCCCACACGGCTCCCAACTGTTCATAGCTCGCGCCGTAGGAGCCGGCGGTCACTGCCGCCCGCTTCGTAAGCCGCTTGACCTCGCCATCCATTGCCCTCCATGCAGCTAGGCCGTGTATCGGAAGTAGATCTTGGCGATGGATGAGCCCGGTGGGGGTCGTTGGAGGTGGGCCGCAGGGACAGGGGCGGGCGGGAGGGAATCTCGGGTGTGCCGTGGATGGCTGCCTGGACGGCGGCCTTGCGCCCGCCGGGACTTCGGGTTCCTGGCGGGCGCTTTGCGGTAGTGCCGCTGGTCAGTGACCGGGGGGCAGGGTGTCGGCGGCGTGGTCGATGACGTTGCCGTTGGAGCAGTTGTTCTTGTGGTTGCCGGTCCAGTCACTCAGGGCGGGGACGACGGCGAGTTCCTGGATGCATACGTCGGCGGCGGTGAAGTTCCAGTTGTTCGCGGCGTTGACTCCGTTGCCGAAGTTGCTGTCGTTGTCGGCGAAGGCGGGCGTGGCGGCGGAGAGGGCCGCGGCGGCCAGCAGGCCGCAGGTGATGATCTTTCGCATGGCCGGTGAACGCGTCCGGTTGCCCGAGGGTCACGCGACGGTCGTCCGAACGGGAAAAGGGGCCGGGCGCGGCCGGGGCCCGGTGAGGGTCCTGGCGGCGCGCGCCCGGTGGTTCGTCGCGGTGCTACTTGACGGTGATGTCGGCGAAGGCGAGGGCGATGGCCTCGGGGTCTTCGTCCTCGTCCTCGTGGAAGCTGGTGGCCGCCCATGCCTTGGTGAGGTGGAGGCGGCGGGCTTCGGGGGAGGCGGGGTCGCCGGCGATGATGACGACGTCCTGCTCGGTGGTGAGGTCTTCGACCGCTTCCACCCAGCGGGTGGCGGCGGTGTTGCGCTCGTCGCTGCGGACGATGACCAGGCTGCCGTGGCGGGGCTCGTCGGAGCCCTGGTCGGAGGTGACAAAGGTGTCGACGTCGTGTTCGGCCTCGCCGATGAGCAGGTGGATGACGTCGTCGAGTTCCTCGGTCTGCGCGTCGCCGAGGTCGAGGTGGTAGGTGCCCATGCGGATACTCCGGGTGGTGAGGGGCGGGTCAGTAGAGTTCGGGAGAGGTGCGGACGGGCACCCGCAGCTTGAAGACCTTGCCGGTGGACAGGAAGAAGATCACCTTGGCGTTGTCGCCGGGCTTGATCAGGCGGGTCGGCTTCTCCAGCATGATGTGGTACTTGCCGGGCACCAGGGCGAAGCTGCCCTTGGCCGGGATGGTGAACTTGTCCAGCTTCACCATCTTCGAGGACTCCTCGTCCTTGATGGTCTGGTAGAGGGTGATCTGCTGGTAGTCGGGGCTCTTGATCTTGGTGACCTCGATGGGTTCCTCGGAGGAGTTCTTGAGCGTGGTGTAGCCGGCGGCGGGCAGCGAGTTGGGCAGCCACCGCAGCCACGTGCTCTCCGGGACCGTGGTGACGTACGTGGAGACAGGAGTCTTCACCGGTACAGCCTTTCTGTCGTGGATCTCAGGGACCGTGGCGCAGGTCCCCGATGATCAACGAACTTCCAGCCGCCCAGGCATCAAAATTGGCGAATACTCGCCACATGGTCCTGAATCGCCCGCCCTCCAGGCCGACGTCCGGCCTGCCCCCAGGGGACTGCGCGGCCGGCCGGTGCCGGGATAGGACCAGCGTTGCGATCAAGGCTCGGCCGGTGATGCAGGAAGCCCCCGTCCAGGGCCTGTTGGTCGAATCGGTGCACCCGTACTCAGCCGGAGATCGGGTCCGGCTGCCATGATCACTGCCACGCGCACACTGTTCGCCGTCCATTCTCCGGGGCGCGAGAAGGTGGCCGCTCTCAGCAGCAGGGGCCGAGGAAGCCCACAGATCGTTGGAGAACCCGCCGGGCGGCCGAGGCGGAGAACGACGCCGCCCTGACCGGAACGAAGGCAGCCTGTCCGGCAAAGGATCGCAGGTCACAGCCATTCACTGAGGGCTGCGATGAGTACGATCGCCTCATGGCGGACCGCAAGCTTGTCATAGCGCGTGGCGACAGCGCGGTTCCTTTTGAGACGGTTGATGCCGCACTCGACCGCATGGCGCTCGCGGTAGTCGACCGGGTCGAAGCGCGGCGGCGGCCACCGCGGGAGCCGAGCTTTCGGCGGTTGCGGGCCTGGTCGGCCTTGTCCGGGATGGTGCAGCGGATTCCGCGGCGGCGCAGGTAGGCACGGTTCCTGCGGGAGGCGTACGCCTTGTCCGCCCGCAGCCGGTCGGGGCGGACGCGTGGCCGGCCCGGCCCGAGGCGGGGCACGCGAATCTTCTCCAACACCGTTTCGAACTGCGGCGAGTCCCCGCGCTGCCCTGCCGTCACCACGATCGACATGGGCTTCTGGCCCTGCTCGACTGCCAGGTGCAGCTTGGTGGAGAACCCTCCACGTGAACGTCCCAGACCGTGATCTCCAGGCTCGGTGAACACACCGCCCGGTGGCTCTTTCTGCAGGTCGCCCTGCTTGCGGGCCCCGGCCGCATGCTGATGGGCTCGGCACACCGTGGAGTCGACGCTCAAGTCCCACACGATCGCACCCGCCGCGTCGGCCAAGGACTGGAGCCGGGTGAGGATCCGCTGCCAGGTGCCGTCCCGCTGCCACCGGCGAAACAGGTCGTAGACCCGGCCCCACGGCCCGTACACCGCGGGCACGTCCCGCCACGGCACACCGGTCCGGACCCGGAACCGTATGCCGTCGATCAGCTGCCGCCGAGGCCAGACGGGTGGCCGCCCCGCCCTGGCGCCCTTCGGCAACAGCGGCTCCAGCGCCGCCCACTGTTCGTCCGTGAGATCTCTCCGACCCATGAGCCGTGATCATTCACAGCCCAAGATCCACTTTTGACACAGGGCCTAGCAGTCCAAGAACTACCGCTACTCGACCAACCACCAGGTCGTCATCGATGCCGACTCACGCCTTGTCGTCTCCGTCGGTCGGCCCGTGCCCGGCAACCGCAACGACTGCAAGGCATGGGAACTGTCGGGAGCCAGGAGCTCGGTCGGCAACACCACTGTGATCGCCGACGGCGGCTACCGCGGCACCGGTCTGATCATCCCGCACCGCCGCGAACCCGGCCAGACCGAGCTACCGGCCTGGAAGGAAGCCCACAACACCTCCCACCGCAAAGTCCGCGCCCGAGTCGAGCACACCTTCGCCCGCATGAAGACCTGGAAGATCCTCCGCGACTGCCGCCTGAAAGGCGACGACGTCCACCACGCCATGCTCGGCATCGCCCGCCTCCACAACCTCGCCCTGACCGGATAGTGAATCTATGCCGACGGCTGGTGAAGAGCATGTCTGAGAACACTTGCGGGACAGCCCTTACGAGCTCGTGCACGGTAAGCGGTGAGACGTCGAGGGCTTCGGTGACACCGGTGCTCACCCCTGTCGTCGAGGTTCCAGGTCCGCGGTCTGCTGGTGGGAGAGCAGGCCGGCGACGGCCTGGACGGTGTCACTCGCGTGCTCGCGACGGCCGAGGTGGCGGGCCAGTGCCCGCCAGTTCTTCAGGTGGGCGATGCCGTGCTCGACCCGGATACGCCGCGAGGAGTGCGCCTTGCGCTGCCGCTCGTACATCTCCTCGTACCAGTCGGGGGCGTCCTTCTTGAACTTGCGGTGTGGCGGTGTCACCACGCGTCCGCCGGTCTGGGCACCGAGGCCCTGGTAGCCGGCGTCGGCAAGGATCTCGACTGCTGGACCGTCGGTCAGAAGCTTGACCAGCCCTAACTTGCGGGCGTGGGTGATGTCCGCGCAGCTTCCGGGCTCGGTCGGGCTGCACCACAGCACGCGCCCCTCTCCGTCCGTGACCACCATGGACTTGACGGCGTTCTGCTTGTTCTTGCCGGAGATGAACCGGTCCCGGTCCTTGCGTCCGGCGGCGGGCCGCCGGACCCGGATCTCGGTGCCGTCGACGATGCCGGTCTTCCCGCTGGCACCGAGGTGCTCGACGACCTCGGCCAAGGTCCGCAGCCGCACGCCGGGGCTGACGGTGCACCCCCGCTCGGCGAGCAGGGGCCGCACCTCGCCGATGGCCCGGGTGACGGTGGAACGGTCCACGCCGAACCAGCAGGCCGGCACGTCATGAGTGGCCCCGTGACGGAGATGGACGAGGGTGGCCAGGAGCCGGTCGACGAACGCCAGCCGGTGCTTCGCGCCGGCGCCCACGGCCCGCTTCCGCGGCCGAGAGGTCAGCTTGGCCTGGTGGCGCTCATGCCATAACGGGCCCACCTCGGCAACGAGTTCAGCGATCACATCGGCCGACAGGCCCGTGATCCGTCGGTTGCTGATGATCACTGCACGAGACGCATTCCCCACCACCCGACCATGATCAACCATCCAAGGCCCGACGTCTCACCGCTTACCGTGCACGAGCTCGTTAGTCGAATGAGGCCCGTCTGCTTCCGTGATTCATGGTGGCAGGCCGGGCGGGGTTTGTCTGAGGTGTCATCCCCCGGTGCGGATTCAGGCGAAGGCGACGGTCATGGCGTCGTGGCCCATGCGCTGCCGGCGGCGGCGTGAATGTCTTCGTGGGCGGCGTCCTTGCGGATGTTGCAGACGAGTCGGCCGTCGGGGGTGAGGGTCCAGCCGTCGCGCTCGTCGAAGCCTTCGGTGACGTTCCGAATGGCTTCCTCGGGGGAGTCGGCGTGCAGGCCGTATTCGGTGTCGTTGCTGGTGTAGCCGCACAGGTCGCAGACGGCAATGAAGCAGACGAGGGCGCTCGTGGCCATCGGGGGCTCCTTGGTTAGTGAAGGGTTGAGGAGCGCGCGGAGTAGGGACGCGCATCCCGGGTGCATGTCGGTGGGTTGGTCGCTTCAGTCGCTGATCTCGTCGGAGTCTTCGACCGGGCCCGATCCGAGGGCGTACACGCCGCGGATGACGTTGCCGTACTCGTCGGTCTGCTGGTGGATGAGGCCGACCTTCTTCATCTTGGTCAGCGTGTTGTTGAGGGTGTTCTCCTTCAGGCCGCTGAGGGCGGCGATCTGGTCCTTGCGGACGTAGGTGGTCTCGAGGCCGGCGGGGTCGGAGAACTCGCGGATCGCGGCGGTGACCTTGTCCTCGGCGGTCTCGGGCTTCTTCGGCGCGAACACCGACGGCGGCAGCCCGCCGTCGGAAGCGTCGTCCCCGTCCGTGTCGGGAGCCTTGCCGTCCTCGATGACGGGGGTGGCCGCGATCTCGTGCCGCAGGTCCCAGTCCGGCCAGTCCGCCGGGTAGGCGACGGCGTTCTCGTCGACGTAGGGGGCGGCGGACTCCAGGACGAAGGTGCGCATCATCTCGGCGGCGCCGCCGGGGCCGAGGGTGTAGCCGAGTCCGAAGGTGGACTTGGGGTCCTTCATCGCGATCTTCTCGTCGTAGATGAGGGGGCGCTCGACGTCCCAGCAGGCGGGGATCGAGCCGGGGTCGATGCCGTCGAAGCCGGTGGAGGCGAGGTGGGCCTGGTCGCTGTCGGTGCGGAGCATGACGAGCGAGCCGCTCTGGATGACGTTGGTGCGCAGGGCGGTGGAGCCGCCGAGCTTGTCGGCGTTCACGGCCTGGTTGACGATCGTGAGGATGATGCCGAGGGAGCGGGCATGCTGCTTCCTGGTTGGCCTTGGCCGTCCGCCTCGAGGTTCGCGCGGAGAGCGGCAAGGGTGGTGGCGAGGTGTTTGCGGTCGGCAGCGGAAACCGTCCGCGTCAGTGAGACGAGCGCGCTCTCCACCACGGGCCGGGAAGCTGCCAGCGCCTTCTCGCCCTCGGGTGTGAGGCGCAGCACGGAGGAGCGGCGGTCGTGCGGGTGTGCGACGCGTACGCACCAGTCGGCGGCCACCAGGCGGTCGACCGCCTTGCTGGCGGCCCCTACCGTGATCGCCACCTCGGTCGCGATGTCGAGCACGCGGCACCCGTCCACCCGGTCGATGATCTGCAGGAACTCGAACTGGCCAAGCGTCAGACCGTGTTCGGCGCGCAGGCGGGTGCCGACTGCGTTGTAGAGCCGGGTCTCCACGCGGACGAGATCGAGGAAGAGTGGAGTGACGTGGCTCACAGAACCTCCAATAGATTCCCAGGAATCATCTTCCCTGGAAGGCGGTTGGGCGCGAGTAGATGGATTCCAAGGAATCCATCCTTGCATTCCGACCTGAAGGAGGCCCGCCATGTCCCGACAGCAGCGCCAAGTCCTGGACGCCCTGCTCCGCTCCGTCCCGCGCAGCGAAACGCAGCCCGCCCCCGCCGAGCTGCGCACCGGCTTCGCCGCAGCCATGACACGGCCGGCACCGGCCGGCGTTGCCATCCGCAGAACCGTCCTGGGCGGGAGGCCCGCCCTGGAGCTGGAGCCGGCCGGAGCGGCCGGTCGCGGTCGGCTGCTCTATCTCCACGGCGGCGGATACGTCATCGGCTCGCCTGACACCCACACCGGCCTGGTCGGTGAACTCGCCGTCCGCGCCGGATTGCGGGCCATCTCGGTGGACTACCGGCTGGCTCCCGAGCACCCCTTCCCCGCCGCGGTCGACGACGGGCTCGCCGCCTACCGCGAGCTGCTGGACGCCGGTACGGACCCGCGGGAAATCGTCGTGGCCGGTGACTCGGCCGGCGGCGGCCTCGCCATCGCCACCCTGCTCGCAGCCCGGGAGGCGGGACTGCCGCAGCCGGCCGCCGTGGTCGTCTTCTCCCCGTGGGTCGACCTCACCCTCTCCGGAGCGAGCATGCGCACCAAAGAGGACGCTGACCCGATCTTCACCGAGGCCGACGTGCGCGCGTATGCGGATCTCTACCTCGGCGCCGGCGACCGGAGCCATCCCCTGGCAAGCCCGGTGTTCGCCGACCTGTCCGCCCTGCCCCCGCTGCTCGTGCAGGTCGGGGCGAACGAGGTGCTCCTCGACGACGCGGTCCGTCTGGCGGCCCGCGCGGGCGCCGCCGACGTTGAGGCCACGCTGGAAATCGGGCCAGGTCTCCCGCACGTCTACCAGAGCGAGCACGGGCGTCTCGACGAGGCGGACGCCGCACTCGACCGCGCCGCCCGCTTCCTCACCTCCCACCTCCACACCCCGGTCGAGGCCGGTCACGCACAAGAACGCTGACCGCTTCATACCGGCCCGGAAGGCGACGGCAGCCACTGCTCCAATGCTGCGCACCCGGTCCGCCTTGCTCACAGATGACCCACTCGGAGCGATCCCCGCTCTCTCCTTCGGCGACCGGCACTTCGGCGATCACCCTGCGGTTCACCCCGGCGTGGCGCACCCCGGCTCCTGGACCGACCTGCACACAGGCGGCGCGGTCACGGGCTCGAGGGCCCTCCCCGCATGAGCGGGGATGGCCCCGAGGCCCTGCTCGTCGAGGCGACGGAAGCGCCGGCCGGAATCTGCACTGTCTCCCGCGGGCACGTCACCCGGCATGCCACCAGGGCGTGCCGAGTCACCCTGGCCGAACTCACCGTCCCCACCCTCGGTCAGCTCGCTTTCGACGCTGCGGCCCGCTACCGCCAGTTCACCGGGGCCGCCGTGCGCATCGCGCGCCGACAGCCCCGCACGGACGACTGGCTCTACCGCTTCGTCCGCGCCGGGATCGGGGTCTTCCTCAGCAGCGACGACCGGACCATCGCCCTGGCCCGGCCGCGCCCTCGGCCTCGACGGCGGGCAGATCCTCCGTCTCGGGATACTGACTGGTAAGTCGTCCGCCCCCTCCGGCACCCCCTGGCCTCCTCGCACTGTGGCAGACCGAGGAGCGGCTCCTCGTCGTCGGGGATGCGCTGTCGGACTACGATGTCGGCTGGATCAGCCTCGTGTTCGCCGGCCTCGGCGCGGCCACGACGACGGGCGTCTGACCACTCACTACCGCGTCGTGCTCTGATTCCCCCCGCTCGCTCTCCGGCCGGGCCCCGCCTGCACGACGGCCTCAGGGCCCAGTTCATCCGCGGCCGGTGCCCTTTTCACCGATGTTCCCGATGCCCTCGTCGAGTGCCGCCAGCCCCTCGCTCCAGCGGGCGCGGCGCTCCGTCTCCCGCTGGTCCCACCATGGCGTGCCGCGCTCCCCGAGGGCGACCTTCGCCGTGTGCACCCGGGCCCGGGTGGCGCGTTCGGCCTCCGGGTCCCGGGCACGCAGGGCCGCGGCCACGGCACGGCGCGCGGCCATGAGGTGGGAACGCAGCCGTGCGGCGACGTCCTGGGGCACCTGGGGGTCCGTGGCCCGCCAGCGTCTGCCGTTGACGATCACGTACCGTCCGTCGGGGGTGCGGGCAGGCCGCTGCGCGTCATCCGTCACCTGTCCAAGCCTGGCAGACGGGCGGCCCCACGCGACTCCGGCCGACGGACAGGCCGAGGGGGTGCGTGGCCGACCGGGCGTGCGCCCCTCCGGCGTCGCGACGCAGCATGATGGGGGCATGCGTTCTCGGCCTGTGCTCGTATACGACGGAGACTGCGGCTTCTGCACGACGTCGGCGAATTTCGCCGAACGACGCGTACGGCCCCGCTGTGACATCGTCCCCTGGCAGTTCGCGGACCTCGACGCCCTCGGCGTCACCCGCGAGCGTGCCGAGTACGAGGTGCTGTGGGTGACGCCGACCGGAACGGTGTACGGAGGGGCCCGGGCCGTCGCGAAGGCCCTCCTGAGCGCGGGCGGCGTCTGGGCACCGCTGGGGGCGGTGCTCCTGCTGCCCGGCGTGCGGTGGGCCGCCCGTCGGGTCTACCGGCTCGTCGCGGCCCACCGTCACCGGCTGCCGGGAGGAACACCGGCCTGCGTCGTGCCTCGCCGTCCCGGGTGACCTGAACTGAGCCTCCGGCAACTTGAAGTCGCAGGTCAAAGAGCTGGTGTGGCCGGCCCCTGGGGTGCTTGTGCTGGTCGTGGGCGGGAGTCCGCGCGCCGCGACTTGGGTCAGAGCCGCGCCTCCCCTACGGGGGCATTCGTCAGCAACGGCTGAATACGCACGACCACCAGTAGCGCGGCGCTGGGCGGTTCCCCAACGTGATCGTCCAGGGGACGCCGGTGGCGGGGGCTGGCCCACCATCGATCAACCAGACAGCCGGATGGTCGGGAGAACGTCGTGTCGGCGACGGTTGGGCTGTCCCGAGCAAGTCGCCCACAGAGAAGGCACATTCGTGCGCATTATTACGGCCACCGCCGTCGTGCTGGCCCTCGCCGGCCAAGCCGCGCCGGCCGCCAACGCCCACCAGCCGACCATCGACGGAAACTGGCGCATGGACGGCTACGGCACAGTGCTATCCATCCGGAACGGGACTTTCCAGGAGTACCAGGCAACCGCCGTCAGCTGCCTCAAGGGCGACTCCGCGCAGCGGACCGGTCCCGGCACCTACACCACGCCCGTGGCGACGTCCTGACCGTGCGCGCCCAAGAAGACCGCGACCACGCGTTCCTGCGCGCGGACGCCTCCGTCGGCAGCCGGAACCTCCGGCGCATCCCGGCGCTGCCCGACGCCTGCGCGCGCCCGACGGCCGAGGACCCCCTCACGACCTTCGACGTCTTCTGGCAGACCTTCGAGGAGAACTACCCCTTCTTCGCGTCCAAGGGCATCGACTGGCACAAGGTCCGCGACCAGTACCGCCCTCAGGTGCACGCCGGGACGACAAGGGACGAGCTCTACGCCGTCTTCAGCGAGATGGTCGAGCCGCTCTATGACGCCCACGTCGCCGTCCAGGATGGCAACCGCATCTTCGCCCAGGTCCGCCCCGGCACCGTCGTGCCCACCGGGGAACTGGACACCAAGGTCAAGAAGTTCATCGTGGAGCGCGACCTCAAGGGCGCCCGAAACCTCCAGGAGTTCGCCACGGGCGGATCACCTACGCCGACCTCCCCGGCGGGCAAGGCTATCTGCGGATCTCCGGCTTCGGCGGGTACGCGGCGAGGAGACTTCCTACACGCCCAGCTGGCCGAGCTCGACAGGGCACTGGACACGGTCCTCGGCCAGGAGCGCACCCAGCGCTTGAAGAGCCTGATCATCGACCTGCGCATCAACGGCGGCGGCTCCGACGCCCTGGGAATCCACATCGCCCAGCGCCTCACCAACACCCCCTACCTCGCCTACTCCAAGCGGGCGCGCAACGACCCCGCCGACCCCACCCGGCACACTCGCCCCCAGCCCGTGTACATCACGCCCGCCCAGGGCCCCCGTCACACCGGGCCGGTCGCCGTGCTGACCGGCGGCTCGACCTTCAGCGCAGGGGAGACCTTCACCCAGGCCCTCATGGGCCGGCCTGGCAAGACGGTCCGGATCGGCAGCCCACACAAGGCGTCTTCTCGGACGTCATGTCGCGCAAGCTCCCCAACGGCATGGCTGCCTGGCTGCCGAACGAGGAATTCCTGACCCGGTCGGCAGGACCTTCGACGGCACAGGCATTCCGCCGCACCTCACCGAGCGGTCTTCACCAAGGAGGAGTTCGACAAGAAGAGAGACTCCGCCTTCGACAGGGCTGTGAACGTTTTGCGCAACTACGGCGCTGCCGCGAGCTGACACAGAGCAGCGGGACTGGGGACAATCCACTGAGGATCATGGAAAGTCACTACCACGCTCAGCAGCACCGGCATGCCGAGCCAGGCGCCGTCCTGACGCGTCGATACCTCGGTGACGCCGTCAACGAGCTGCGGTGTGGGTGAAGGTGGTCAGGACGACACCGGCAGGGCTGGAGCGGGTGCGGCCGATGCCGGCGCTGATCCGCCGGGGCCGGGCGTGAGCTCGGCGCGTATTCGTTGTACGGGCACCGGGGCGGGGCGGCCGTGACGGTAGTGGAGTGCAGATGACGGCGGCGTCGCCATGCTCGCCGATCACGTGCCCGCGTACGGCGGCGGTGGGACACGCAGCAGACGGGCCAGGTGAGGCGGTAGCGGGCGGTGTCGGTGGTGGCCCCGACCTCCAGCACGCGGACAGCCGGACACCTCGGCGAAACAGCCGCGCCAGGATGTCAGCAGGGTTGGTGACCATCACCGCCACGCCCGGGTAGCCGGTCACTCGGTGTACTCCCTGCTGCCGATGCAGCTGCATGACATCCCTCCACCTCGCCTCGGTGTCCCAGCGGGACCGCGACAGCAAGAAGCGACCCGCCAAGTTCTACCGGCGGTAGAATCGCGGTATGAGCAAGCCGACGAGCATCAAGACCAGCGAGGCCGTCCGCACCGGCTCCGCTCCTCGCGGAGGAGCGCGGCACGACGATCACCGACCTGATCGAAGAGCTCGCGTCGAAGGAGCTCACCGCCGCCGAACGTGAGCAGCGCGCCGCCGAGGCCGCGGCGGAGCTCGGCGTCGGAGTTCACCGAGCAGGTGAAGCAGGCCGGCCAGGACGCCTGGCGAAGATCCGTGCCCATCAGGGCCGGCCGCGTGAACCCGACCGCGGTCCTCGATCACTCCGCCCTGACCGCGCTCTACCGGGCGGACCCGTTCTTCACCGGGCTGTACATCGAGGCGTCCCGCGGCACCGGCCGCATCCTCGTGCCCTCCCTGGCCGTGCTCGCCGCCGAGCGCCAGCTCCCCGGAGCCGGCCAGCACGCCGCCGGACTCCGCTTCTCCGAGAGCGTCGCGTTCACCACCGGCCACGCCGTCGACGCCATGGCCTGCCCGACACCGAGTGGCCGGTCGCCCATGCCGCGGCCGTCGCCTGGAACGCGGTCCGCCAGGGCGAGCCGGTCACCGTCCTGTCGCTGGTGCCCGACCTGTACTCGGCCACCGGCATCACCCCGCTCGACCCGACGGCGTAGCGAGCGCTCGCGCCCGGGGAGGCGCGCGGCGTACGACGCGCAACCGATTGCGCTGGGATATGCCGACTCGGCTGCGCGGCAATACCGCGATGCTCCACCGTGGATGCGGGCGGCCGCTCGGGACGCCCTGCGCCGACGAGGAGGCGAACCGGGATGACCTGGAAGCACGATGGGTTCGAGTCGCACGAGGGCGAGGTCGGGGTGCTGTGGCCGATGCACCGAGCCGGGCCCGGTCTACTTCGACCTGGGCAGCGGCGGCCACTTCCACGAGTCGATCGACTGGTGGGCGTACGACGGCACGATGCGCCGGCCGACGGCGACCACGATGCGGGGGAGGTGCTCATGCGGCTAGCGCGGTACGACGACCTACCCGATCGACTGGGAGAAAGCGCGCGGCGACCAGGCCGACGAGTACGACACCTCCGGGCCCTGGGCCGACTGGGAGGGGCACATGGACGAGGTGGCCGCACGGGCTGTGTCGCTGCCGAGGATGTGGCCGGCCTGCTGGGAAAGCTGCGCGAGCGCCTGGACGAGATCGTCGGCGACGAGCCGCTCGTGGTGCTGAAGGCGGCCGGAGAGCTGGAGGCGATCGTCGCGTCGACCGGCCCCCTCGCAGCCGCCTATGTCACGGGGGACGAGATCCCGATGCCGCGGGTCGCCGAAGCCCTGGGCATGACCGAGAAGGCGGGCCCCGCTCCCGCCTGGCGTACTACGAGTTCCTGCCCCGCTGAACCAGAAAATCGGATGCGGTCTACTGCCCCGGGTCAGTGGCTGGAAGGCAGGAGAGTGTCGTGGCGCAGGAGGGATGGGGCAATCAGGTAGCGGAGGGTGCTGCCGGGCCGTCCGGTGTCGTCCGAGACGGCCTCGGGATCGTGCCTGAACTCGGTCAGAACGAGGGCGTCGTACTGAAGCGGGTCTCTGGCGTGCGTGCGGATCGACCGTCGCGGTGGGCGGCGTGGGCTGGAGATCGCGACGGAGGTGGCGAGGCATGCTGGGCCTGCACCCTGAAGACGCTGGGGTCGGCGGTGCGGACGAGCTCGAGAGGCGGATGATGGGCCCAGGCCACGCTTATGGGGGAGCAGGTTCTCGAACCGGAGGTCGACTTCTACGGGCTGTGCCTGCAGGACGCAGATCTGTCCGTGGTGCCCAACCCCTACCCGGCGGGCCGGGTGATGGAGGGGTTCGTGCACGCCCGACCGGACGGGTGGACATCGAGAGCGCTGCACACACCCACACCGCGGTCATGACGCGCAGGTGTGGGATGCCGAGCCTCCCGTCGACGACACGAGGGTCTGGGACGAGCAGGCCGAGACCACGGTGCGCTGCCGGACTGGGAAGCTGCAGGTGGGGGGGTGACGTGCGGGCCGATCGCCCGGGAGATCGAACTCGGCGCCCCCGGCACCCAGTGGAACGTCCGCCTCTACGGCGCCGGCAGAGCGGA